>JBQTJD010000270.1:0-5775 GCA_052387475.1 Anaerolineales bacterium
AGGCCAGCGCACCAAACGAATCTCCCCTTCGGCCAGCTCGAGGCCGGTGATGTCGCCATCAAGAAAACAGCAACAACCGGTGTTGAAGTAGCACGGCGTCTCCATCGGCACAATTTCGCCCTCGTTGCCGGGTGAATAGAAATCCTGCGCGCGCGCCCATTCCAACTCGGCCGCTTTATTGCCGGTCACGTCACGCAGGCGCTCATCTTCCGGCGCAACCTGCGCCATAATCTGTAGCTCGTCGAGCACCTGCGATAATTGCGCGGTCTTGGTTTGCGAGCGAAAGACCGGCCGGTGCGTATGCCCGGCGATGAGCACGATCTTGGTGTGATACGCGGCCCAGCGATACAACGCGATGTTGTGCCGCTCGCGCAATTGCCAGTCTTTGGCCGGCGTGTTGAACGAGATATGGGTAAGCCGTTGCAAGGGTCGCCAGATGAGTCGTACCACCCAGCGGCTAAGCCACGCCCAACGGTCACTGGTGGTATCACCGTGATGACCGTGCACAAGGAACATTGTGCCCAGCGGCGTCTCACCTTCGCGCACGTGCATGCTCACACTTTCGTGCACCGGTACTGGCCCGCCAAAGATCGGTTGCAGGTGCAGTTGCACGTTGTCGGGAAATGACCAATCGTCGTCGTGGTTGCCCCATAGCTTGAGATAGCGACCCGCGCTGTGGAACCGCGCTTCGAGACCGAGCGTGTGCGGGTAGGCCTTCACCACCTCCGCCGGAAACTCCTCCCACAACTCCTCGGCATCGCCGAGCACAACGAGCGTGTGGCCCAACTCAAAGTAATGGGCCAGGGCAGCGTTGTAGGCGCGCTCACTGCGCAGAAAGTCATCGGCCCCGTTGCGTGCGCCGCGATGATGGTCGGAGAAAATGACGAGCCGGTCAGCGGCAACATCGAACGTCGTCACATGCGTGGAACGCGCCAGCGCGGCATCAAGCGCCTCGGCCACGCGGCGTTGATAATCGAGGCTGTCACTCATAGAAATTTCACAGGGGCTTGCACCGAATCGGTTGACTCGGACACTTGCATACTACCACCGCTAATGGTGAGGTGCGAGCCGACGGCCCTCACCCCCCGGCCCTCTCTCCCAATAGGAGAGGGGGAGAGGCCGCGCAGGAAAAAAGTGCGTAGTCGAGTATAGCCCTGCCGCATCACTTGCACATTTTCGCGCGCATCCACAAACTCAATATCCACTTGCGCAGTCGGCGCAATGCGTTGCGCGACGACCGGGAATGGCAGCGCCGCATATTGCGCGAGCACGCCCACCCAACTCTTCTGCGTATGTTGCGCGCCAATTTGCAGGCTGCGCCCGCCCCAGGCCTGCTGGCCGCTATCGAAGCCGGCGAACTTGAGCACCCAGTCATTTTTGGATTGAATGAGGCGCGGAGAATTGGAGGATTGGAGAATTAGAGTCTCGGGGAGGCAAGCCTCCAACACGCGGAGTGTTTGCTGAGATAGCGCGGCGCGCACCGGCGGGAGGCCGACTGCCGCCATAATTGCTTTGCTCTCCCAAAAGAATGTCAGGGGGTTGAGGCACCGCGCACCGCGCCTCTCCCACTCAGCTATCCGGTTGAGCGCCCACGACGCAAAACAATCAAAGTAGCCGAAGCGAAAGATCACGGCCTCGCCCACTGTGTCGGGCCATACATCGGCTGAGAATTGCAACAGGTCATTGGCCCGCAAGCGACTCAATAGGTCATCGTTCCAGCCTTCCAGTCTGGAACTTATGCCGAACATCGGCGGCTGCCAGCGTTGGCCTTCGCTGAACTCACGCGCCATCACTTCAAGCTGCGCATCGTACAGCACACGAGCCTTGGCTCCACGCTCGGCCAGCGCACGGCAGAAGGCTAATTGCTCGATGAGGAACTCGCTCCAGTGCTGCGTGCCGACAATCAACAACTCGCGCCCGTCGAGGTAGCCCGCGAAGGCGTCGGCCACATCGGTGTCGAGGCTGTACGCGTTCTGCATGGTGTGCGCCCAGCCATGCGACGAGGGGCACATCTCCAGTTCGGTGGCGACGAGGCGATAGCCTTCCGGCGTGGGGCACAGTTGAAAATCGGGCCGCAGTGATTCGACGCGTTGCGGACTGATCAACCGAGGGATGTGTGCGGGAACTTTGTAGTCGAGCAGTGCGCGCACTTCGGAGGACTCAGCGTACAAGTTTTGCACGGCGTCGAGCAGAGCGAAGAGCGCCGGACCGATGTCGTTCAATTGTTGCGCCACAGCGGCTGGCAACACAAAAGGTTCGCGCGCGGGCAGCCACCACGCGCCATCCATCCCCGCAAAGCCGATGCCGGTAGCGGCGAGCTGTTGGCAGAGGTTCGTGTCATCCATGCAGACAAAACTTAACGCAAAGGCGCAAAGGAGCAGAGACGCTAAGAGAAAGTTTTCTTTGCGCTCTTTGCGTCTTAGCGCCTTTGCGTTAAAGCAGTTGGTGATTGAGTCAATCGCAGCCGCCTGATGCCCATCGAGAAGCCGGCTGCCACGAAGCCCAGCACCGCCGCCGAGAGGAAGGCCAGCGTGTAATCGCCGAGCGAGTCGCGCAGCACGCCGCCGAGGTAGGCAGCCACCGCCGCGCCCACCATGTGTGAGAAGAAAATCCAACCGTAGAGCACGCCGACCGAGGCGCGACCAAAACGCTGCGCGGTCAGGTTGATGGTCGGCGGCACGGTCGCAATCCAATCCAGCCCGTAGACGATGGAGAAAATCAACAGGCTGCTGTAGTTCGCGACCAGCGGCAGAAAGAGCAGCGACAGGGCGCGGAAGCCGTAATAGCAGGCCAGCAACACGCGATTGTCGTAGCGGTCGCTCAACCAGCCGGAGGCCAGTGTGCCAAGGATGTTGAAGATGCCCATGATGGCGATGGCGCTGCCAGCCACTTCGCTCGTGAAGCCGTGCTCGATGGAATGCGGCAGCAGATGGGTGCCGATGAGGCCATTGGTCGTGTAGCCGCAGACGAAGAAGCTCGCCGCCAGCAGCCAGAAATCGCGGGTACGGATGGCGTCGCTAAGCGAGGTATGCTGATCATCGTCCGCCGCGGCGGAGGCCGCAGCGCCCGCGTCGGCGTCCTCGCCCAGCGGCCGTTGGCCCACATCGCGCGGCCATTCGCGGATGAAGAGCCATACTGGGACGACGAGCACGCCCATCACTAGCGCCATCACCTGCAGCGCCGTGCGCCAGCCGTTCCAGTTGTTGAGCGCAACCATCGCATTGATGAAGATGAGCTGTCCGGCTGCCGAGGCTGCACCCATCAACCCAACGATGAGGCCGCGATGTTTGACGAACCAGCGATTGGCGACGATGGCGCCGAGCACGTTGGCCAACATCCCGGTGCCGATGCCGGCGATGAGGCCCCAGAACAAGTGCAATTGCCACAACGAGTCGATGAGCAACATCAGCCCCAGCCCGGCGGCGATGACGAACAGACCGACGGTCATGATGGTGCGCAGGCCAAAGCGCCTGACCAGCGTGCCGGAGAGCGGCGCGCCCAATCCAAACCACAAGATGCTTACGGCTACGGCCAACGAAATACTCGCGCGACTCCAGCCAAACTCGGCTTCGAGGGGTTTAATGAGAATTTGCGGCGCGGTGCGCACGCCGGCAGTGGCCAACAGAACCAGGCCAGTGACGAGGGCGACCACCCAGGCGTAGTGAAAATTGGGGGATTGAGTGATTGGGCGATTGGGTGATTGAGACATTGGGTCAGACGCTGCTCCACTCCGGTTGGTATTTCACAAGACCCGCGCGGTTCGTCAGTGCGCCGGGAAGTAGCTCAATGACCATGAACGCCGGGTCGGGCACCTCCCATTCGCAACGCAGGCCGTACTTGCTCGCCCGCTCGAAGCCGAAGCGCGGATAGTAATCGGGGTGGCCGAGCACGACAACGAACGCGCAGTTCAATCGGCGACATTCATCCAGCCCGGCGCGGGCCAATTGCGCGCCGATGCCTCGACGCTGAAACTCGGGCAGCACGGCCAGCGGCGCGAGGCTGAGACCGCCGAACGAGCCGTGCTTCGTCTCCAGCGTCACCGGGCTGAACAAAATATGTCCGGCGATGCGATTCTCAACTTCGGCGACGAACGAAAACGTCACCTGCCCGCGCTCGCGCAAGGCCTCAATCACATTCGCCTCGCCCGTGCCGCCGAAAGCGTTCTCGTTGACGAGGCGGATGGCGGCGCAGTCGGTGGAATTCTGAGGACGGATAATGATCGACATATGGTAAGCACTTCACTTGAGAAACGATTCTACAATCGCGGTGACATCGAGATTGAATAACATTAATGGGCTTAGCTCCGTTTCTTTGCCCAACACCCACAGTGAACCGTCGGCCCAGGCCAGACTGTGTATTTGGGCAAGCGGCGTGATGGCAGTGCTAAGGCGTTGGCCCGTCTCGGTGACTACCTGAAGAGTGCTTGTATTATTCGGCACATCGTTGAAGGCCAGCCACAGTCGGGAACCATCCCATTCCAATCCTTCAGCAGGATCGGCGATTGTGAAACGGCTGAGTTCGTGGCCGCTCGCATCCAACCGATGGACTGTATAGCCATTTGTGTACCACAGATCATTCCCATCCCAAGCCAGATCGTCGCTTGGGCCACCGCCAAATACCTGCGCAGGTGAGTTTAACGCTTGTAACTGTCGCGCCTCGTTCCCAATGATTTGAAGCTGGTAGAGCGTGCCGTTGTTTCCCGTGTACACCCATAAGGTTGTGCCGTCCCAAGTGATGCCGCGCGAGGTGGTGTCCGGGAGGCGGAAGTTATTGAGCAGGTTGCCTTCGGTATCCATTTGAAAGATCGCATTCCAGCCATCGGTCACCCATAGTGATTGACCATCCCAGGTTATCCCACCGGCTCGATCACTGGGAGACGACAGCCGTTGAACAATGAGGATGGAAGTCATAGCCGGCACAGTTGGCGCGAGGCTCTCTGGCGTGGCCAGGATGGGCGAGAGAGCCGGCGTCGTGCTCACGGGCAGGACCTTAGAGGACAAGGCTTCTACGGTCGAGGCCGCCTGCTGCGAGAAAGCCGTCGGCTCGCGGGTCGGCGACTCGGGCTGTTGTCTCAACGTCATCAACATCATTACCGCTATCAACACCATCCCCATAATTGCCACAACAGCAATGATCGCTACATCGCTACGTTGGAAAAAGTTCGAGATATTTTTGTTGCCGCTTATGGCGTCGCCACCGATGTTGACGTCGCGTTCGGCTCGTATCTTTGGGTCGTTCGGTGATTGCGGTTCCTGGCTCATGTCTCGCTTCCCCTTGGCGCTTACGTATGCCCAGCCGGCCATAAACTCAGCGTCTGCCGCAGGATGGCAAGTTCGCCGACGTGGTACGCATTGTGGTCGGCGATGACGAGGATTTCGCGCAGCAGGGTGTACGGCTCGCCATGGGGTAGCAGCGCAAATAAATCGGTGGCCGGATTTTGCACCAGGGCGACCAGCGCGGCGCGGTCGGCGAGGAAGGATTGCACCGTCATCTCCCAAATCACGGCACCCGCCTTGGCTTCCGGCTTCGGCCACAGGTCATCGGGGAATTTGAGCCAGAGATAATCCTGAGCCGGCAGCACGCAGAAGTCGAGGATGTCGCGTTGGCAAATACGCAGGTGTTCGAGCAGATGCCAGAACGTGTACGGTACGTTGGGCGGCTGCGTGTTGAAGTGCGCGGGCGGGAAGTTCGCCACCGCGTTTTCGAAACTCATGTGCGCTTGCTCTTCGGTCAGCGCCGCAACAAGTTGCTTCACGAGTTGTTGGCGGATGGATT
>JBQTJD010000271.1:0-2805 GCA_052387475.1 Anaerolineales bacterium
GCCGCTATGCCACCTGCTGCGCCGCCTGCGCACGCTGGGCGTTGACACAGCCACCGACCTGCCCGCCGAGTGCCAGCGCTTCATCCCCTACCAATGCCCCGTGTACGAGCAGATCTTGAACGCGGCGGTGGCGTGATGAAAAATGAACAATGCAAAATGAAAAAGAGCGTTGGTGGTTTTGCATTCTTCATTTTGCATTTTTCATTGATGCTTGCGGCTTGCGCTTCTGCCACCACGACTCCGCTGCCGCCCGCCCCCACGCAAATCACACCTGCCCCGCAAGGCGCGGCCAGCGCGTTTTTGGAGGCGTGGACGCGCGGGGATTACGCCGGCATGTATTCGTTGCTCTCGCCGTTGAGCCAGGATGCGGTAAGCCAGGCCGACTTCACCGCCCGCTATGCCGAAGTCAACACAATTGCGAATGTGACCGAGGTGCAGACGCGGCTGCTCAACTCGGCCAAGAGCGGCGGCAAAGCGTTGGTGCGTTACGAGGTCACGCTGCGCTCATCGCTTTTCGGCGCGCTGATCCGAGAGATCGATATGCCGCTGGCCTACGAGCAAGAGCGCTGGGGCGTGCGCTGGACGGACGGCCTCATCCTGCCGGAGTTGGAGGGCGGCGGCACGCTGACCGTGCAGGCCGAGTTCCCCGCGCGCGCGAACATCTACGACCGCAACGGCCTCGGCCTCGCGGTGCAGGGCGAAGCGGTTTCGATTGACATCGTGCCGGGACAAATGACGGATGAGGGCGCAGTGCTGAATACACTTTCGCCGCTGCTCGGGCAGTCACCCGAGACGTTGCAGGCCAAATACGCCAACGCATTGCCCAACTGGCGCGTGCACATAGGCAATGCCTCGGCCGCCGACGTACAGGCCAGTTTCAACACGCTCTCGGCGTTGCCGGGCGTGCTGCTCACCACCTCCAACACGCGCTTCTATCCATTCGGCGGGGTGGCCGCGCACGTCACCGGTTACATGCGCGCGATTTCTCCGGAGCAACTGGCCGACTATCAAGCGCAAGGCTACACCGGTGATGAGCGGGTGGGAGTGGCGGGAATCGAGGCGTGGGGGGAGCGGTATCTGGCGGGAAGCCGCTTCGGTACGCTCAACGTGACCGGCGCGGATGGGGTGACGCGCGCACTGGCCGAGAGCCAACCGCAGCCGGCGCAGGCCGTCTTCACCACACTGGATCGGCCACTGCAACAAGCGGCGCAGCAAGTGCTGGCGGGCTTCCGTGGCTCCATCGTCATCCTCAATCCGGCCACCGGCGAAGTGCTGGCCATGGCCTCCAATCCCACCTTCGACCCTAATCTTTTCGACCCCACCATCAGCAACGCCAGCAGCGAACAGCTCGAGGCGGTGCTCAACAACTCGGCCCAACCGCTGCTCAACCGCGCCACGCAGGGCGCGTACCCGCCCGGCTCGATTTTCAAAATCACAATGATGGGCGCGGCGATGCTCTCCGGACTGTATACGCGGGACACGATTGTGGATTGCCAGAGTGTGTGGAATGGGCTGGGGCCGAACGCGCTGAAATACAACTGGACGTATGCGCGCAATATCAAACCACCCGGCAAGATCAATCTCGTGCAGGCGCTGGCGACCTCGTGCAATCCGTATTTCTACACGATCGGCCTTGACCTTTACAACTACAATCCAGACTTCATCGCGCAGACGGCGCGGCTGTTCGGGTTCGGTGTGGCGACACGGATTGAGCAAGTGCCGGAAACACCAGGGCTGATGCCGGACACGTTGTGGAAGCAACAGACTTACAATGAAGAGTGGCGACCCGGCGATAGCGTGAATATGGGCATTGGGCAAGGCTTCGTCCTCGTCACACCGCTGCAAGTGGCGCAGGAGATCGCCGCCATTCGAAACGACGGCACGTTGTATCGCCCGCAACTCGTATTGAAAGCCGCGCCGCCAGGTGGTGAGCCGACGTTCACGCTCACGCCACAGATCAATGGCAAACTCCCCGTCTCGGCGGAGCAGCTCGCGGTGATACAGGAAGGCATGCTGGCGGTGACGAGCGACCGCAGCGGCACGGCGCGGAGTGTGTTCCTCGGCTTGGGCGTGCCGGTGGCGGGCAAGACCGGCACCGCCGAGGACCCGAACGGCGGGTTGCCGCACGCGTGGTTCGCCGGCTACACCGAAGCCAACCGCGCCGACAAGCCCGATATCGCAATGGTGGTGATGCTCGAAAACATCGGCGAGGGGTCGGAGTACGCCGCGCCCATCTTCCGCCGCATGGCCGAAATTTATTTCAACGGCAAAGCGACCACGCTGCTACCGTGGGAAAGCGGTTTCGGTTCACTCGCCACGCCGACGCCATAGGAATGCGCAATGCACAATTCGCAATGCACAATGAAGCCTGTTGGCATGACGAACGCAGCTCTGTGCATTATGCATTGAGCATTGTGAATTGAACACACTTCCCGGCATCATCCTCAAAGCGCAAAGTGGTTTCTTCACAATCCACACCGAGGCGGGCGATTTTGTTTGTCACGTGCGTGGGCGCCTCAAGCAGAAGCGCGGCGCATCCGATCTCGTTGCCCTGCGAGATCGTGTAACGATTTCGGTGCAATCCACCGGCAAAGGAATGATTGAGTCAAGGGAGCCGCGGCGCAGCGCGTTGGCGCGCACAGCGCCGACCGGCTCTGGGCGCGGCGCGCGCGCCGGCTAGACGGGACGCCAACAGGTCATCATCGCCAACCCCGATCAGGCCGTGTTTGTGTTCGCGTGCGCTCAGCCTGAGCCGCACCTCGGTGCGCTGGATCGTTTCATCGTCATGGCTGAGGCCGCTCACTT
>JBQTJD010000272.1:0-1724 GCA_052387475.1 Anaerolineales bacterium
TTGCGCACTACCCTTCTCATTATTGAAGGCCGCGCGGCCCAACGCTAGTGGGGCGGCGTCAAGCACGTCCTGCCGGCTGAACTGAATTGGCCGTGCCGCGAGACACACAATGCGCGTGATCCGTTCAATAGTGCTCTAAACTATTGCTACGCGGTGTTAGGTGGGGCCGTGGAGCGCGCCCTGGTGCTGGCCGGCCTTGACCCGTTCGCGGGTTTTATCCACACCGACCGGCCCGGCAAGCCCAGCCTGAAGTTCGATTTCATTGAAGAGTTTCGGCAAGCGGTGGTAGATCGCACGCTGATCGGTCTGGCTAACAAAGGCGCCAGGTTCGAGCAAGACGAACGCCAGAAGCTCACCACCGAAGTGCGACGCATGGTGGCCGACAAAATCCACGATCGGCTGGAGAGCGGCGAACCCTATGAAGGCAAGCGGCAGAGCTTGCGCGTCATCATTCAATGCCAGTCGCGGCGCCTGGCGACCTTTTTGCGCGGCGAGCGGACGAGCTACGAGCCGTTTGTAGCGAGCTGGTAATCGCGTCATGGGGTCGAATAGCCAAATAGTCGAGTAGTCCAACGAGACTACCCGACCACTCGACTACTTGACCTCACGACTACCATTATGCAATGCCTGTTGGTGTACGACATTCCCGACGACGGCAAGCGGACGAAGATTGCCGATGCCTGTCTGGATTATGGGCTGGATCGGATTCAGTATTCGGCCTTTGTGGGGCCACTCATGCCCACGTACCAGGATGAATTGATGATCAAGATCAAGAAGATCCTCGGCCGCCTGCCGGGCAACATCCAGCTCTTTCCATTGTGTGAGACGGATTGGGCGGCGCGGCGTGTGCTCATCAACCGTCCTGACGAGGGCGCGCTGCACAGCGGCGAGGGGCGGAACGACCATGAACTCGATTGACATCGGCAGTTTCCCATTCAAGGTGACCGATCTGAAGCAGTGGGCCTATTGCCCACGGATACTTTTCTACAACCATTGTCTGCCCAACGTGCGCCCGGTCACCTACAAAATGGAAGCCGGCATCGAGGCAGGCCGAGCGGAAGAGGGGCGAGAGGAACGCCGCTCGCTGCGGAGTTATGGCCTGGCGGCCGGCGAGCGCGAGTTCAATGTGCCCCTGTCGTCGGCGCGGCTCGGTCTGCGGGGCGAGGTGGATATGGTCGTCACCACACCTGAGGGCGAAATCATCCCGGTAGATTACAAGCTATCGAAGATCGCTGGCGCGCATTTCCACCTCCAGTTAGCCGCTTACGCGTTGATGTTGGAAGAGATGCGGGGTGAGCAGGTGCGGCGCGGTTTCTTGTATTTCATCCCGCTGCGGCGGGCCGAGGAGGTGATAATTGGGCCGCGTCTGCGACAGGAACTTGTGGAAGCCCTGGCCGAGATGCGGGCGATCCTGGCGACGGAGAAAATGCCCCTGCCGACGCGGCAGATTCGCAAATGCCTGACGTGTGAGTTTCGGCGTTTCTGCAACGACGTGTTGTGAATGAGATTCGCCGGGGAAATAGCTCCGCAAATAGAAGCCACTATCTCACAAGTGGAAACTTTCGAAGAAAGGAGATCGAACACCATGATTCCGAGCTCCGGACATCAAATTCATCTTCACCAGAAGCCCGCCATGCGATTGAAACGCGCACATCATCCAAAATGCTGCTCATCTCACTGAGAACGTAAGCGGCTTCAAAGCCAACGATCCGATAGAGGATACT
>JBQTJD010000273.1:0-4594 GCA_052387475.1 Anaerolineales bacterium
ACAGGCCGAGCCAGTCAGATGATGGGCTCATCTTCGCTGGCCTGACTCTGTCATCTTCCAACTCGATTGTAAAGTAACAGGCTGCACGCGGGGTTAGGCCCGTAGGATGGAATCACCTTCAGTCGCATATTGAATTGCTTGCTCCATGGTCAGCGCACGACCTTCGGCCCAGGTTTTGCTGAATAACTCAGAATCCATTCGCTCGCCGGCGGCCTCCATTTGCTTTTGATAGCTTACCAACTCCTCCGGCGTCATGGACGTGCCGCCCCGTTCCCGCCATGCTTCTGCCGCGCCGAGCAGGCGTACGCCCCGGTCGAACTGATTTTGGGCGATTGCGATATAGGCAAAGCATTCCAGTTGATGCGCGACCGCGCCGCGCTGGCCCACATCTCGAAAGGCCGTAATCGTCTCGCGATACAGCTCCAGCGCCCGCGGGTAGTTGCCCACATTCCGCTCCAGGTGCGCCAGGTCGCTTTTCGCCAGGAGGATGGCGAAGTGCGCGCGGTAGTCTCCAAAGCCAGCGATGGCCTCACCAAAACGCAGCCGCGCCTCCTCGGCCTCCAAGCGATACGCGGCCAGCAAACCCAAGTTGTAGCTCATCATACTGGCGAAATTACCAAGCCCAGCTTCCCGCGCCAGGCGAATTCCTTCCTCGGCATAGCCGCGAGCCGATTCGAGATCACCGAACATGACAGCCCTGACCCGGACCAGAATGCCCATGGCCCCGACTTCACCAACGACATCGTTGTCCACGCGGGACAAGCCGACAGCCTCCTTTAAGGACGCGTCCGCCTCATCTCGCTCGCCGAGAAAAAATTGCGCCTGAGCCAAAATGGTCAGTGCATACGACAGCCCACGTGTGTCCCAGCTAACGCCTTGGCGATACAAGGCGACACTTTGCTCAGCCCAGCGGCGGGCATTCTCATTGTCGGCTTGCGCGACATACAACCAGGCCAACCCGCGCAATGCTTTGGCTTTCGCCGACCGGCGCTCGGGCGCCGAGGTGCCCTCCGGCGGTGCAGTCGCTTCGACCCGTTCTAAGGCCTGCTGCGTCCACCTTGAACCCTCGGCTGAATACCCGCCCGTATGCCAGTAGAACTGTAGCGCGCCGACAATGCGCAGGGCGCTGTCCGGGTTTCGGGCCAGGCCCCATTCCAGCGCGGCCCGCAGGTTGTCTTGCTCCGCTTCCAGCCGGCGTGACCAGAGAATGGCCTCTCGCCCCTGGACATGCTCCTCGGCCATTTCGGAGAACTGCACGTAATAGGCCAGATGTCGGTCACGCACAACCGCCACTTCATCTGTCTCGGCAAACTTTTCGCGTGAGTATTGGCGAATCGTTTCCAAACGACTGTACCGAGTCTCGCCGGCGGCCTCTTCCGCCACGACAAGCGATTTGTCCACCAGCCGCGAGAGCGTATCCAGCACCGTCGCCGGGTCGAGGCCGTTGTCAGAACAGACCTTCTCCGCAGCCGCGAGTGCCCAGCCGCCCACAAACACCGCCAGTCGCTTGAACAGCAGCCGCTCGGGTTCCGAAAGCAAACTGTAGCTCCAGTCAATCAGCGCCCGCAAGGTCTGCTGGCGCGGCAAGGCCGTTCGACTGCCGCCGGTGAGCAAACGAAAGCGATCATCCAGTCGAGCGTTGATTTCCTCGGCCGAGAGCGCCCGCACCCGGGCCGCGGCCAGTTCAATGGCCAGGGGGATACCGTCTAGCCGCTGGCAGATTTGAGCAATGGCCGGCGCGTTCTGCGCGGTGAGAGCAAAACCCGGCCGGGCGAGCGCGGCCCGTTCCACGAAGAGCCGAACCGCGCCCAGGCGGGCCAGCGTCTCAAGCGGCGGAAGCTGCCCCGGCTCTGGCACGGCGAGCGACGGCACGCGATAGGACGATTCGCCCGCAATGCCCAAGGCTTCGCGACTGCTGGCCAGAATGCCAAGCTTCGGGCAAGCGCGCAGCAGCGCCTCGCTGAGTTGGGCGCAGGCGTCGATGACGTGTTCGCAATTGTCCAGCACCAGCAAGAGGGTCTTGACGTGTATGAAGTCGGTCAGTATCTCCAGTGCCGGGCGATGACCATCGTCCATCAGGCCCAGGACGGCGACCACGGTCAGCGGAACAAGGGCCGGGTCCGCCACCGGCGCCAGTTCCACTAGCCAGACCCCATTGGGATACCCGGTCTGCATTTCGCTGGCAACCTGAATTGAGAGCCGCGTCTTGCCGCATCCGCCAGAGCCGGTGAGGGTGGTTAGCCGAGATCCCGACAGCAGCCGTTTCACTTCGGCCACTTCGGTTTCGCGGCCAATGAAGGTTGTCAGTTGGGTCGGCAGATTATTGGCAGCTACGTTCAGGGTATTGAGCGGCGGGAAATTGGCGGACAGGTCAGGCACCACCACTTGAAAAAGGTGCTCCAGTTGAGTCAGGCCCTTTAGGTGATGGTGGCCCATGTCGCGCAGACTGACAGCCTCGGGCAAATCGTCGCGGATCAGTTCCACCACCGCCTCAGAGAGCAAAATCTGTCCGCCATGCGCGGCGGACATGATGCGTGCCACACGATTAAGCGTGTGCGTCGTCGTGTAGTCTTCTCCCTGCGCTTTAGCGTGGCCGACATGCAACCCCATCCGCACGCGCAGGGGCGTGCTGGTTGGCCAGACTTCAGCCGCCAAAGCGCGCTGTGCGGTTAGAGCCGCCAGGATAGCCTGGCTGGACACCTCGAACGCAGCCTGAAAGGCATCGCCGATGATCTTGTAGACATGCCCTCGGTGAGCCGCAATGGATTCATGCAGAATGGCGTGATGTCGTTCTAGTGCCATCCGCATCTGTTTTGGCTCGCGCTCCCAGAGGGGTGTGCTGCCTTCGATGTCGGTGAAGAGAAAAGTTATCGTACCGCTGGGAAGATGATCAGGCATAGAACTTGGTCAGGAAGGGCCTAACGGTGGGCATCAGGCGCGGCGCTGAAGCGCCGTTGCCTGCATCCGGCCGGCCCGGGTGCGGGCGTCCCGCACCCAAGAAACCGAGGAGCAGGTTCGGGCCAACGGTCGGGTATTATGCGGGCAGCGCTTCCTCAAAGCAAGACCGTAACACCGACTGGTGCGCGTGCTCTGACTGAGAGCCAAAGCCCGGGCTGCATCCTGGTTCTCACTTCCACGTGATTGTGGATGCAAAGCATCCCCACGCTAGTGGCGACCTGTCATTTTGGCAGTGTCGACCCTGCTCAGGAAGCTACGACCTTCAATGGGAGTGAGTGGGGAAGCGCCTCATCTTTTTCAGAGGAGGCCATCCATGCCGACAAGCCAAACGAACAAGGCACAACGTCCACGTGCCGTGGAGACGTTGGCCGTCATCCACCCGAACGCGGCCGGGCTGGACATTGGCTCACGGGAGATCTGGGCCAGCGTACCGGCTGACCGGGATGCCGAGCCAGTGCGACGCTTTGGAACTTTCACTCTGGATTTGGAAAGATTAGTCGCGTGGCTGATCGAATGCCAGATTGACCTGGTGGCGCTGGAGAGCACCGGGGTGTATTGGATCCCGGTGTTCGAGATGCTCGAAGCGCACTCCATCCATGCCGCGTTGGTCGAACCCCGCCAACTCAAACGGGTGCCGGGCCGGAAGAGCGACTATCTGGATTGTCAGTGGATTCAGAGACTACACAGCCTGGGCATGCTGACGGCGTCGTTTCGACCGGATGCCGAGATGCGGACGCTCCGCATTTATCTTCGGCATCGGGCTGAACTGCTCGAACGGCGCGCGCCGCACATCCTGCACAGGCAGAAGGCGTTGCAGCAGATGAACTTGCAACTGCATCCTGTCCTGAGCGACGTGACCGGCGTGACGGGTCTGAAGATTCTGCGCGCCATCGTCGCTGGTGAACGCGATCGACTGAGACTGGCGCAGTTACGCAATCCAGCCTGCAAGTCGAGCACCGACAGGATCGCGCAAGCTCTGACGGGCACGTGGCTCCCCGAGCACTTGTTTGTGCTGCGGCAGTCGCTGGAGTTCTACGACTTCTACACGGCGCAAGTGGCCGACTGTGACGCGATGATTGAGCGGCAATTTGCGGCCCTGAAGCCACGTTGGGAAAGCGAAGTGCCGGAAGACTTGCCGCCGCGCGCCACTGGCGCGTCGGAGAACCGCGGAGCGGTTCTCTTGTCGGCGGCTTCGCCGCCGCCGCTCAAACCGGACTCACACAGCAAGAACCAGCCCTCATTGCGGACACGGGCCGAGTTATTGCGTGTGACGGGGGTAGACTTGGTGGCGGTGCATGGGATCAGTGCTTCTCCTGGTTAGGGGTCGCGCCCCACAACGATGTGTCGGGCGGAAAGATTCTGCGCAGTCGGACACTGCCGACCGACAATCGAGCGGGGCAAGCATTCCGCCAAGCAGCGGCTTCAGTGAGCCGAAGCCAGTGTGCATTTGGGGCGTACTATCGACGGAAGAAAGCGCACCTCGGTCCGATGCCGGCGCTGGTAGCGACCGCGCACAAGATTGCCCGCACGGGCTACCACATGCTCAAGCAGCATGTGGCCTACCACGACATCGGGGCCACGCAGTATGACCGGACGCAACAAGAACGGGCGTTGCTCTACTTGAAGAAGAAGGCGG
>JBQTJD010000274.1:0-11096 GCA_052387475.1 Anaerolineales bacterium
CGCCAGTCGCTCGACATCGCCATGCGTTCGACCACGAAGATGAGCGGGCTGGTCAGCACGTTGCTCGACATCTCGCAGATGGAGTCGGGCGAGATCAAGCTCAACCTCGGGCTGGTGCATCTCGCGCAGGTGGTGGAAGAGGCCGTCAGTGATTTGCTGCCGCTAGCCACCGATCAGGGCCTGCTGCTGGTGAGCGAAGTGCCGGCCGCGCTGCCCCATTTGCAGGCCGATTACGATAAGATTAGTCGGGTGTTCACGAACTTGATCGATAACGCGCTCAAGTTCTCCCCACCCGGCGGCCAGGTGCTCGTGCGCGCCACCTATCAGCCCAACGGTCATGGCCGTTCGGAGGTGACTTGCGCGGTGCTGGATAGCGGTCCCGGCATCCCCGAGGACTATCGCGATCGCATCTTTGACCGCTTTGTGCAGGTGGAAGGCCGGCGCGCGCGGCGGCCGGGCACAGGCCTGGGGTTGGCCTTCTGCAAGTTGGCCGTGGAGGCGCATGGTGGTCGCATCTGGGCCGAAAACCGGCCCGAGGGCGGCAGCGCCTTTTGCTTCACTCTACCCGTGGAAAGGTAACGACGTTCAATATCGCGGCTCTGCCGCTGGAGGTTTCGATGACACCTAAACATCCTCTCAAAGGCCCGTTTGCTCAGGCCCTCATACCGGGCGAACGCATCACCGGCTTTTATCTGGCCCGGCGCAAACAACTCGAAGCGTTCCGTGACCGCACCAAAGGTCAGTTTCTCACCCTCATCCTCAGCGACCGCAGTGGTGATGTGGTCGCGCGCGTGTGGGATAACGCCCACGAAGTGGATGAGCAATTCAACGAGGGCGACATCCTGAAAGTCCAGGGCGATGTCGAGGAATATCTCGGTCGCACCCAGGTGATCGTGCAGAAATTACGCGTTGCCCAGGCGGATGAATACGACCTGGCCGATTTCCTGCCCGCCACCGAGCGTAATGTAGACGCCATGCTGGCGGAAGTGGAGACCGTGATCGCGCGGATTGCGAATCCGCATCTCAATGCGCTCGTCCAGCATTTTTATGCTGATCCGGCGTTTCGATCACAGTTGGCGCAGGCCCCAGCCACACGCCGCGTGCATCACGCCTATCTGGGCGGCGTGCTTGAGCACCTCACCGATGTGTTGAAGTTATGCGACGCCGTGCTTGGGCTGTATCCCGAACTGGATGCAGACCTGTTGCTTACGGGCGCGTTGCTGCACGATGTGGGCAAAGTGCGCGAGTACTCATGGGCGCAGGAAATCGAGTACACAGACGAAGGGCGGTTGCTCGGCCACATCGTCCTCAGCGCAGAAATGGTCACGGCGGCCATCGCCAGCCTGCCCGACTTCCCGGCCGAACTCAGCCTGCGCGTGCGGCACATGCTCATCAGCCAGCATGGCCGCTATGAGTGGGGATCACCGCGCCGCCCACAAACGCTGGAGGCCATCGCCTTGCACCACCTCGAAGACCTGAGCGCACAACTCAACCGGTTTAGCGGCTTGCTTAAATCACGCCGCATCCCCGGCCAGCCGTGGACGGAGTATGACCGATTGTTGGGCCGTCAACTTTACGCCGGACCGGAGGAGGAGCCGAGCGGCGAAGAGGCCGAGCGCATGGAATAAGGTCGCTGGCCGCCAATGCCCGGGCAGGTTATCACCATTAACGCGCGTTCCCAATTGCGTTTCTTTTACGCTCGTCTGATATACTTATGCGACAATTTTGCCAGTTTTCTGATTGAAGGTGAAGTAATGCCCACTTATGCGTATCGCTGCAACAATTGTGGCGTGGAATTTGAACGCGTGCAGAAGTTCAGCGACCAACCCCTGACCCGCTGCCCCGAGTGCAGGGGCAAGGTCCGCCGCATCCCGCAGGCTTCCGGTATTGTGTTCAAAGGTTCCGGCTGGTATGCCAACGACAGCAAAAACTCATCGTCGGCCGCATCCAGCAGCAAGAAAAGTGAAACGAGCACGACGGAGAGCACTGCAACCGAGAGCGCTTCCGACAAGACCTCCGTAAAAGAAAAAGAGTCGAAGCCGGCTGACACCAAAGCAAAGCCAGCGGCTTCGGACGATTAGGAGTCAGGCGACAAAAAGACCCGGCGCACTGGCCGGGTCTTTTTTGTTGTCGGGTATTCCACCTTGTAAGTGCTACATCAATTGAAAGCTGCCCTTAGCCTTCACGACTCGTTCGTCGTAATTGTCCACGTAGCTGAGCAACTGATCTTTGAGCGTCTGCCACTCCTCGGTGTCCATGATCTGCTTCATCACTTTGAGATTCTTCGCCGTGCCGCCGGCCAATATCTGCGGCGCGGCGCCGAACTGAGTCAGCCAGGCATCGGTCGGCTCGATGCCCAACCGCTGCAGGCCTGGCACCCATTCGCGCACGACAAATTCAAAATACTCCTGCTCGCGCCCCGGCTTAATGTCCCAACTCATCAGGATTTTGACCGTCATTGGTTAACTCGCTTTGTAATCCAACAATACCACCTTGGTTTCATCGGGCAGCCCACTTTTGGTGACCTTGATCGCCACTTCGGGCTTGAGGCCGCCCAGGCCCATCTCCTTCAGGAACTTGCTCACCGGGTCGAGTTTGAGACTCACCGCCTCAGTTTGATAGTGCATGGGGATGACGATGGATGGCTCGAGCAGTGAGACGACCTCCGCCGCTTGCGAGGCATTCAGCCCGCCACCCCCGCCCACCGGCACCAGCGCCACATCCACATTGCCCAGCGTCTCAATCTGAGTCTGGGTCGGGACGTGATTGAGGTCGCCCAGGTGACAAACCGTCAATCCGTCGAAATCAAACACGTATACGGTGTTGCCCTTGCCGTCTGCCGATTTTTTCTTCTTGTTATCATCGGTGGACAGGCCAGTGATGAACACGCCGCCGATCTCGTACTCGCCCGGGCCGGTAATGGTATGCACGCCACCGCCCTTCACCGCATCGAGATGGCTGTGGCCCGGCGCCTCATGGCTGACCGTGACAATATCGGCCTTGAGTTTGAGCGAGCCATAACCAATTGAGTCGTCAAATGGGTCGGTGACGACCGCCGCCATCCCGCGCTCAATCATACGAAAACATGAGTGTCCGTGCCAAACAATTTCCATTGTTGCTCCTTGCGGAAGATTATAGCTTTGAGGCAAGGGGCACACAAGTAGTTGAGTAGTCACGCAGTCCGGGTATACTCGCTTTGTGCTTCATCGAGTAGAAATTGGCGGTGGGCGCGTGCAGCAAGAGGAGGAACGTTGGCGCTTGAGCCTCCCGCCGCTCTCGTACTGCCAATACGCCGATGCGCAATTGGATGATTACGGGCCAGCCGCGCGCCGCCGCGCCAACTTCGTTGGCGAGAGAGAAGCGCAACAGCGCTTCTCCACCGGCGCTTCGCGCCGCCGGCTGCCGGATTCCGCCCCAATGCGCATGAGCTTGCGGGCGCGCGCCTCTCACGCACAACCGGCTGGCACCCTGGGCTTTGGTTTTTGGAACAACCCTTTCACGCTGACGGGCGGCGGCGTGCTGGCCGCGCCGAACACCGTGTGGTTCTTTTACGCGTCACCGCCGTCGGATATGGCGCTGGCCGAAGACGTGCCCGGTCGTGGCTGGAAAGCGGCGACGCTCAATGCCGGCCGCTATCCAGCACTGCTCATTGCGCCCGCCGCGGCCGCCGCCATTGCGCTGACGTTCGTGCCCGGCTTAGGCCGGCCGGTCATGTCCCTTGCTCGTCGCTTCGCGCAAGCGCACGAGGCAATGTTGGGGGAGGTTGCGCTCACCGACTGGCACACGTACGAAATCGATTGGCTCGAACACGAAGCCATCTTCCGCGTGGATGGCGTGGAGCGGCTGCGTTCGCCCTCCCCGCCGCGCGGCCCGCTGGGGTTTGTGTTGTGGATTGACAATCAGTATGCTATTGCCTCGCGCGCCGGCAAGTTTGGTTTTGGATTGTGCGAGACGCAAGAAGAACAGTGGTTGGAGGTGGAAGGGATGGAGGTTGGTACAAGTAATCGCCCTTTCGACCGCTAAGATACAATCGCTCGCATGTACATTCACCAACCACCGTTTCGCATCACCCTCAACCACACCCGTTTACTTTTACCCTCCACCGCAACGATACGCCGGTGTTAAGCACCGCCCCACACGCTGAGCCGGTGGCCGATTGGGTCATCCATGAGCATCACGCTCGCGTGGAGTTTCCCTCCGCAACGCTGGAACTCGCACTCACTGCAAACAAATTAAGCGTGCGCTGGCAATCCAAAATCAACAATCCAAAATCAGAAATCCGCATGCGTCTACCATTGCGTGGTCACTGGTACGGCATGGGTCAGCTTCTTCATCAACTCTGGCCGCTCAACAAAGTGATGTTGCCCGAAGCGCCGCTGTTGACTTCCGACAACGGCCCGACCGGCCTGTCGTGTATCCTTACGCCGGCCTGGCTTTCATCAACGGGTATCGCGCTGCTTGCACACTCGGCGGTGAGTGTTGGGCTGAATCAGCCGCCGTCCACTTATCCCACACACCTGTGGGATTTGGGATCAACCCAAGCCCCGTTCGCCGAGCGCCCGTGGGCCGACCCCGGCGGTGGCGCCATTGGCTCTGCCAAAGGCGATGGTGATGGTCACCTCACGCTCATAGGCCCCGATCTTAGTTTTGATGTCTTGCTGGGCGCGGACGTCGTATCCGCCTTTCGCCTTTTAACTTCAGCGTTGGGGAAACCGGCTGGCACGCCGCCCGCCGAACTCTTCGCCCGCCCGACCTGGACGACGTGGGCGCTCTACAAGACCGCCATTAGTCAAGACATCGTCATCAATTTCGCCCGAGAGATTATCGCCCATGGCTACCCGCGCCATGTGATGGAGATCGACGACAAGTGGCAGGTGTTTTACGGAGACTATGCTTTCGACCCGGCGAAGTTCCCCGATGCGCGCGGCATGATTGATGAACTTCATCGGCTGGGCTTCGCCGTCACCGCGTGGGTGCATCCATTCATCGAGCCGAGCGCTCACGAGTTCGCAGAGTGTGCGGCGAATGGTTTTCTGGTGCGCGACGTTTCGGATGCGCCATACTCGGTGCTGTGGTGGCAGGGGCGTGGCGGCCTGCTCGATGTGAGCAACCCGCATGCGTTGGAGTGGTTTTTTGGCCGGTTGCGTCGCCTGCAAGCGGAGACCGGACTCGACGGCTTCAAGTTCGACGCCGGCGAGGGCATCTACTTTCCGACTGATGCACTGACGCATGCGGCGCTGGAACGCAACGACTATGCCCACCGCTACGTAAACGCCATCGCGCAGCATTACGCGCTGTGCGAGGTGCGCAGCGGTTGGTTCAATCAGCGCGCGCCGATCTTTTTCCGCCAATGGGATAAGACTACAAGCTGGTCACACGCCAACGGCCTGCGCTCCGTCATCCCCGGCGTGCTCTCGCTCACCGGCTATCCATTCATTTTGCCGGATATGGTCGGCGGCAATGCCTACGCCGAAACCGCCGAGGCCGAGTTGATGATCCGCTGGACGCAGCTCAACGCGCTGCTACCGGCGATGCAATTTAGTCTGCCGCTGGTATGTGATGATGAATTTCTGTTGGGGAACGATGTGCTGGCGGCGCCAGTGACGCACGCTGGCGCACGCAGCCGCGACATCTACCTGCCGCCGGGCGAGTGGCGCGATTACTGGACGGGGGCGAGCTTTAGCGGGCCAGTGACGCTGGCCAGGTTCTCGGCGCCATTGGAGGTGTTGCCGTTGTTCGAACGAATGGGCAGCGCGACATGAAATTGGCTGCCCGACATTTTTTCTTCGTCATAGCCGGTGCTCTCCACCCAAATTTTTCCACCGTGCGCCTCTACAATCCCGCGGGCAATGGCCAACCCCAGCCCCGGCCCGCCACCTTTGAACTTTGTCTTGCCGGTCGAGTGTAAAGCGGTGTCGCCGGTACTATAAAACTTGGCGAAGATCAACTCGTGATGTTGTGGGTCGATGCCGATGCCAGTGTCGCTGACGACCAACTCCACTCCGCCGAATGGGAAGAGCTTGTCGTCTGGTTCGAAGCGGCCACCTCTCACCGTGATCTGCCCCCCATCCGGCGTGTACTTGATGGCGTTGATGATCAAGTGATAAAACACCTTCACCAGCGACTCTGAGTCCGCTTCAATCATCGGCAACCGAAACAGGCTGTCATCGACCGTCAACGTGAGGCGCCGGTCGGCGAGCGCTTCGTCAAATTTATCGGCCGCGGCCTGCACGATGGGCGAGAGCGGCACTGGCTTGTGATAAAGCCGGAGCACGCGGTTATCGATGGTCGCCATATCAATCATCACTTCGATCAACTCCTGCAGGCGCGTCGCCCCCTTGTTGAGTCCATCGACGATGGGCTGGTGATCGGCCTTGGACATGAAATCGGGGTCAGCGGCCAGCAACTGGCTGTAGCCGAGCAACACACCCATCGGCGTACGCAGCTCATGCGAGAGCACCGCAATAAAATCGGATTTGGCGCGGTCGAGGTTTTCGAGTTGCTGATTGGCCTGATCGAGTGCGCGGTTGAGTGACACCAGGTTATCAACGAGCCGCGCGTTTTCGAGCGCCACCGTCGTCTGGTCGGCCAGCGTACTGAGCAGCGTCAGCTCATCATCAAAATATGGGTCGCTCGAGGCCTTTGGCCCCAAGGCAAACAAGCCGATCCAATTTCCTTTGTAGTAGATCGGCACATACACATCCATCGCCAGATTCGCCAGCCAGCCGCGCTCGGCATCTTCCAGTCCATCGAAGAGCGGCAACAGATCAATATCGTAGTGTGTGAGCGAGCGCAGCGAGCGGCTGAGGTGGCCCGCCACCGGGCTGTCTTCCATCAGCCAGCCGTTGGTCGCCGTATCATCGTTCAATCCGCCGACGTTCCGGAGTGTATAGCCGCGAAGTTCCTCTTCCGACTTCCGATCCACCAAAAACAGCGAACCGTAGCGGGCACCCAATGCATCGCGAATGATGCCGAGCGAGACGCGCGCCAGTTGATAAACATCCAGGATATTGCTGATGCTGATACTGTACTCACGCACCACGGCCGACGGATCATCGAAGATGCGGCGGCCCATGCGGAGTTGCACTTGCTTGAGCAGCGGAGTGAACAGCACCGCCAGCACCAGCGCCACACCCATATCGACTAGATTGATGGCAAAAGGTGGGGCCGTGCGCAGTAGCGCCGCCACCCAGGTGGAGGCGACGAAGAAAAGAGCGCCCAGTAACGTCACGGTGATAAAGAACGAAAACAATTCCTGCGTGGCGCGGCGAATATCGGGCAGCTTGTGGTTGAGTGTGGCATAAGCGGCCACGCCGGTCGAGAGCAACAAAACGTTCATGCCCACAGCCGGGCGGTTATAAAACAAAAAAACATTGCCCAGCACATTGAGGATGAGAATGGGCACGAGGTAACTCAAGCGGTTGCGATGTAAAGGTTGCATCGTCCGCCGGTAAGCGCGCAGGGCCAGCACAATCAGCGCGATCATCAACACGCCCCATCCCAACGTCAGCATCAACTGCATGCCGCCTTCACGCGGGATGACGACGCGGGCGATGGTGATGATTTCGGGCGGGACGCCGAAGGGATTTTGATCCAAGATCAGGGCCACGACCAGCCAGACGGCGAGAAACGCCCACCAGCGCCAAACGCTACCTTCGGCGCGCATGAAAGCCCGGCCGTAGTGGAAGAGCACGCCGGCCAATACCAGCGCCGCATACAGCGGAAGATAGGCCGCGAAGTCAAAGGGCAGTGCGCCCATCCAGCCGATGGCCTGACCCCATAGCAACAGGCTCCACAATCCCGCGCTGGTGGCGTAAAGCGACAACCAATCGGCGGCGAGGGAGCCGACATGGCGCCAACGCAATGCCGCAAAAGCGAGCGTCGCGTACGCGACGATGGTGGCGAGGAAGAGCAAGGCCAAAAGTTCTGTAAACATGAAAGGGGTGTTACCCGATTCGTTTCGCCATGAGGATGTCCGGCTTGCCCCAGCCGTTCGCATCGGGGACTACACCGACAATGCTGTAGCCTAACTTTTGATAAAACTCATACGGGTGACCGCGCAGGTTCCGGATTGTGCGAATATGTTCCCAGAGATTGGGATACAAATCTACGCCGGCGAGCGTCGTCATCTGATCTTCATCATCGGTGCCGAGCCTGACGGTCAGGCCGCCACGTTCGCGCACCCGGGCTTCCAAATCCGCCACCAGCGCCCGCCCGATGCCGCGACGGTGATGCGCTGGATGCACGGCCAGGGGATGAAGCTCCCACACGTTTCCGTCATATTCCGGAAGGCCTCCCACCCATGCCAGCATCGCGCCAGCCTCATCGAGCGCGACCCGGCAGATTCGTTCGGGGTTGGCAAATTCACGGACTTCCTCCAAAGCCGACTCTAGCGTAGGCCATGCGTCCGGCCAATGGTCCTTGAAGGCTACGACCAACAGGTGGGCCATCGGCTGATGCAGGGCTTCAAAATCGGAGAGCAAATCTACGATGCGCACGCGAGCGAGTATAACCGAGGCGTCGCGCGCGGGAGGTGGGCACGCGAGAAATAATCTAACGTGCGCCTTATGCGGGGGCAGGTGAGGCGAGCGGAACGGCGAGCGTGATGCGCGTGTGCGCGTCCGGTTGGCTGGTGACCGCGAGCGTGCCGCCGATGACGGCCATAAGGGTGCTGTGGAGGGCCAGCCCCTGCCGTGTGCCCTCACCTTCGACGGCAAGTGAACTCAAGCCCACACCATTATCTTCGATGGTAAGTTGAAGATTGCGCTCGACGTTCGCTGCAACGCGCAACGTCAGCGTGCGCGCCGCCATTCCCCCACGCCCATAGCGCGCCGCGTTGCGAATGGCCTCGCGCGCCGCGTAATACACGGTCTCAGCGGCAAAGGCCGGCAAGCGTTCGGCTTGAGCTTCCGACTCCGGGGTCACCGCCCAGATCACCGTATCAAACGAGCCGGGCAATTCAACCTCGACGATGTGCTTGAGCGCGCCGAAGAGACCGAGTTTGGAGAGTTGGGGTGCAGTGGTATTGGGCATCGCCCGCAACAGATCGGCCAGTTGGCGATGGACATTGGCGAGCGTCCGCAACCCTTCGGCCGAGTGGCCGTTCCCGCTAAGTTCGAGCAGGGCGGCATGCAAGCGCGGGAGGATGTCATCATGGATTTCGCGCCGCACCCGCCGATCGACGACCTGGCTCTCGGCGAGCCGCTGCCGCTGGAGCGCCAGCAACCGGCGCGTCATCTCCACGCTGGCCTGCGCATCCACCAATCGTTCACCGCTGGCGCGCGCAATCTCAATCTCTTCGTGCAGATACAACCCGCCGGTTTCTTTATCACCTAACAGCAACACGCCGATGAGGCCGCGCTGGCTCCACAGCGGCACGGCCCAATGCAGGCCCTCAAAGTGCGCGGGGTCAAGCGGCACGCACATCGTTTGCGGCGAGGCAGCCTCCACGCCGAGCACGCTCAAATCGAATCGCGGCGACGGGGCTTCGGGTGGATAGGCGAGCGGGGGACCGACCAGCGGCGCAAACGGGCCAAGGGCGAGTAGGTGCGCCCGCCGCGCGCCGAGCACATCGCGGCACAACGTGCGGAAGAGTGAAAGCGCATCCGGCGTGTCATCCTCGGTCGTTAGCAGCGTTTCATAGCGGCGCTCGCTGGCGACGAAGGGTCGCAGTTGGCGCATGGTGCGCTCACGTTCCGTGTTGGCACGCCAACTCAACAGCGCGTAGAACGCTGTCATCATCAGCGCGGTGAGTAGTACGGCGTAGATCGGTTGCAGATGTTCGGACAGCGCCCACCCGACGCCGAGGCCATAGCCCGCGGCAAGCAGCACCGCGCGTCGCCAGTAACGTTGCAGGCTCTGGCGCGGCAAGGTCTGGCCGGTGAAGACTTCGTACGTCACGATGGCCTGGCCGACCAGCACCACCACACCGGCCACGAACGACGCTGTCACCACATCCACCAGCCCGAGGCCCAGCAGCAGATTGTTGTTGAACAACTCCACGCGCTGCCGCATCAGGCTGCGGACGAGCAGCGCCATCACCCCGGCGACGAGCGCGCTCACCGCGATCAATAACGCCGTTGCGCCCACCAGCCACGGGCGCGCACGGGTGCGGGCTGCCTCACCGGCCGTGTTCACCGCCGCGCCGGGGCGGATCAACGCATCGAGCGCGAGCATGAGACAGACGAGGCTGTAGGCGGGATAGGCGATCACGAGCACCGGCCAGCCGATGAAGGTCGGCGTCGGCGCGAGGCTGAGTTGAATGACGCGGGAGAAGGATGGCAGCGGGTTGGCAACCGTCAACAGCCCTGCCAGCGCCAGCAGCATGAAGGCAGTGACGGTGAACAGCACACGGTGACGGCGCTGCATGCGCGAGGCTCGCTTATTCCAAAAGCCGGTGTGCCAGAGCGTGACGCTGTACCAGGCGAAGGGCAGTACCATCACCGCCCACAGCCCCGCCTGCCACCACACATCCATGCCTGGCGTCAGCCCAAGCCCCTGCCCGACGATGGCCGAGTGGCTGACGAAAAATGCGCCGCCGATGAACAGGCTGAGGCTCGTCACCCACACACCGACGGTGCGCCGCGCCGCGTTCAGCCACACTGTCAACCCCAACCACAACATGAGGATGGTGTTGAAGAGCGAGACGGCGATGATGGCCCAGTCGAGGAGGAGGTTGCCGGTCACCTTGAATTCAGAAGGCAGAAAGCAGTAGGCAGAAAGCAAAAGGGCAAAAGGCGGAGAGCAGCCGTCTGCTTTCTGCCTTTTGCCTATTGCCTTTTGCTCATCGCCATTCCACCCACTCGCCCTTCTCATTCATCGCCCGCGCCACGCCGTCCGCATCCCACATCAGCAAGCGGCCCTCGCGCGCGATGATGGCGGCCCGGGTGCGGGCCACCTTCTCATCGGTTGCCGAGTCTGCCAAGCCCCACGCGGTGTAGATTTGGCCGTTGACGCGGCTGATAGTGCGCTTATCGCGGAAGCCGCGCCGCGCGGCGATTTGCTCATTGGTCATGCCGTGGGCGAGCGTACGCGCGACCTCCGGTTCATTCGGCGCGAGTAGTCCAAATGGCGATTGCTCGTCTGTGTGCGTCGCT
>JBQTJD010000275.1:0-7119 GCA_052387475.1 Anaerolineales bacterium
AACGTTAGCGTCACTTCGATTTGCTGAAAGCAACGCTCGCTGCCCATCAGCACCTTGCGCACGTGGTAGCGTGTGGCCTCATTGCCCTCGTCGTAGTCTTCGCTCAGATCGTTGCTCAAATTGATGGTCGCGTGAATGACCTCGCCGCACCGCTGGCATTGCACGGCGATGGGGTAGAGCGCATGCTCACGGCCGGGTGTCGGCGCGGTGAAAAAGTCTGCCAGTTTCTTGAATAGGTCCATGGCTATCGACTCCCATTCATGTAACTCTCGTTCAACGCATATAGCGCACAGCGATAAGAGACGAACGACGTGAATTCCACGACTTTAGCCTCGCGCTTGTCCTTCCGCACCCACAGGTCGAGGGCGTGCGAACGCGCGCTGCATTTGTCGAGCAGATCTTTCACCACCACGTCGGCCACGCCCGTCCACCGGCTCACCTGGGTGAGGATGTCGCGCTTGTGCTTGTGGATGAAGTTGTCAGCGTGCACGTAATCGCGCTCGCGCTTATGAGTGTTGCGGAGGATGGGCGCCGGCTGCCAGAACAAATCGAGCAAATCGGGGTCAATAAAACCGGTGGCCTTGCGGCGATAGTAGCGCGTGCTGCGCAGCCGGAAGAAACGGGCGACCGTCATTTTGTAGTCCGATAGCGGCTCGAAGTCATACGACGCCTGGCTGATGAGCGGCGTCTCATTACCCAATTCCTCGATGAGTTTTTCCGTGAAGCTCAGCTTCTTCAGCGCGCCGGGATAGCGGCGATAGGCGCGTTTCCAGTTGTACCTCGGCTGCATGAGCACATTGAAGGTTTCAGCGAAATCATCATCCGGGTGTTTCTGGGCGTAGTGGTCGCCGGATGGATTGACAAAATCCCGGCTCCACGGGTTGGCGCGCACGACGTAGCGGTCGGTGAGGGGATAGGTCTGAAAGTAATTGCCCTTGACCTTGAATACACTCCGAAAGTCCTTGCGCGTGTACAGCTTGTAGGCATACGAAAAGGCATGGCCCAATTCGTGGCGCACGATATTCGTCACTTCGTCGTAGCTGTACAGGAAGCCGCGCAGTTCTTTATTCAAGCCGCGCAGCAACTCATTGCAATCGTAAAAGCCGAGGGCGATGCTGGTGGTGCCGGCCACCGTGCCGTAGCCGGTGGAGAGGTAGTAATGCGGCTCAAGGCGCTTAATCCGCAGTCGTTTGAGGTCGGCCCTGGCTAAACGAATGGCCGTGGCAAAGTGTGAATTCTCAATCGAGACGTCCAATCGATTGAGCGGCGTGAGGAGCAGCTCCAATCGTTGGGTGTCATCGTTAAATAGCAATTCACGTGAGCGACGCATAGCTCAAATACTCAACCTGGCACAGGCCGACGTATAGAATTCTCAAACAACGCTAGCGAGAAACTACAAGGACGGAGACCGATTGTGCTGAAAGGTGCCCTGGGCAGGACTTGAACCCACAACCACTTGATCCGAAGTCAAGTGCTCGATCCAGTTGAGCTACCAGGGCGAGTAGCTGGTAGCAGATGACTGATAGCTATTGTTGCTTGCTATCAGCCATCGCCGATTTGCTATCAGCGAAGGGTGGGTGATGGGTCTCGAACCCACAACACCTGGTGCCACAGACCAGTGCTCTGCCATTGAGCTACACCCACCATGTTTGCGCCGGGCTTCCCGTGCGCGGCGCAGATTGCGCGCAGATTGCGGCGCAGATTTTATCACAGAAAATTTGTCCACTGGCGGCGATTTCGGCTAAGCCGAATCGCCCTATTTCCTCGAGAAATCCAGTGGTTTTGCGTCATTTCTCCAAGATCAGTTTGGCTCGGATTTCGGCGGCCACGGCGTCACGCGCCACCACCGGTTGTGTGCGGTCGCGCAGATCTTTCAACGCCACGGTACCCTGCGCCAACTCGTCCGGCCCGAGGATGAGGGCGAAGCGGATGCCGTACGTGTCGGCGTACTTGAGTTGGCGGTCGAGCTTGGCCGCTTCGGGATACCACTCCGCACGCAGGCCGGCTTGCCGCAGTTCAGCCGCGAGGCGCAGCGACGCGGCGAGCGTTTCTTTCCCGAAGACTGTTACAAGCACCTCACTCGGCGACACGCGCAAATCGTTCACCTTGCCGTATTTTTGCGCCACAAGCCCGATGACCACATCGCCCATCGCGAAGCCGACGCCCGGAATGCGGTCACCGCCCACATCGCCCACCAGGTTATCGTACCGCCCGCCCCCGAGGATGGCGCGGAACTCGCCCTCGCGGTCGCGGGCCTCGAATACTGTGCCAGTGTAGTAATCGAGGCCGCGGATGACGGTCGGGTCGTATTCGAGATAGTCGGCGATGCCGAGCGCGGCCGCGGCCTCGATGAAGGCCACACACTCATCTGACTTTTTCCACAGCTCACCATCCGCGAGCACGACCTTCAGCCCGTCGAGTTGCGCCGCCGTCACGCCGATCTCCGCCGCATACTTCTCCCACGCTTCGGCATTCATCTTGTCGCGGCGGTCAATCAGCCGCAACACCTCCGTCTTGCGCTCGTTCAGGCCGAGTGTGTTGAGTTCGCCGTCCATCAAACGCCGGTTGTTGAATTGGATTTTGACCTCGGTCGCGCTCAGGCCGATGTTGCTGAAGAATGCCGCCATCACGCCCGCGAGTTCGGCGTCCGCCGCCGGGCTATCCACGCCGAGCAAATCCACGTTCCACTGGAAGAACTCGCGGCTTCTGCCCTTCTGCGGGCGCTCATAGCGCCAGAACGGGCCGAAGCTCCACCAACGAATGGGCCGGGGGAGTTGGCCCTGCCGCGCCGCCACCATCCGCGCCAGCGAGGGCGTCAGTTCGGGGCGTAGGGTGATCGCGTCGCCGCCCCGGTCGGGGAAGACGAAGGCTTGCTCTTTCACCAGTTCTTCGCCCGACCTGGCCGCGTACAAATCGAGCGTCTCGAGGAAGGGGCCATCGTATTCTTGATAGCCGAAGGCCTGCGACGCCGCGCGCATGTTTTGGTACAGCCAGTTGCGCTGCGCCATCTGTTCGGGATAGAAGTCGCGCGCGCCTTTGACGGTTTGGATTTTTGTTTTCATCGTTTTCTTGTCAACGGATTGAATGGATAAAACGGATTTCAATCCGCTCAATCCGTGTAATCCGTTGACCCAAACAAAATCGCGGGCTGGTGGGCCCGCGCGCGTGAGTGTAACGTGACTACGATTTGCGATCAGCCCAGACCAAAACAACCATGTTGGTGATGGTGATGATTGAATCGGGCTGGGGTAAGTGTGCGCTCGAACATGGTACGAGTTTAGCACGAGACTGAGAAATGGGCCAAGCGATTGTCAACAGGAATAACGGCGGCGCATCAACTGCATGCGGTTGTTCGGCGGCGGCCTGAATGGCCTACTCTCTCAGGCGTTGGGCTCACGCGCCCGATATGTCCCAACCCTCGCTTGCGAATATCGCCTGCTATTGCTGCACGCGCCGAGCCGATATGAACGATCCCCTTCGGCTCCCCAATCGAGCCTCAACAACCCCTGGCCGCCACCACCGCTCAGAGACGCTCATCAAGCGCCTGCGCGTCGGCGCAGCAGCGGCTCGCGAATCGCCTTGGCATTCAGCTTGCTCGCGCCGAGAAAAGTGACGAAGCGCGCCAACCCGCACGCCAATGCCTCCGCAAATGCCTCATCTTTGCCGAGGGCCTTATCTTCCAGCCACAAGCCCAGGATGACGAACGTATTAGTCGTCCGGTCGAGTTTGCTGTCGAATCGGCCGACGAACCGGTCGCCCCACAAGATCGGCAAGGCGTAGTAGCCGAACCGGCGCAGGTGCTGGGGCTTGTATACCTCCAACACGTAGTCGAAGCCAAATACAACCTTGGCGCGCCCGCGGGCGACGGTTTGATCCCATGGGGCAAGGAAGACGACCTCTTCAGACGTGGTCGTCTCCAAAGGCGTCCAGGCCTTTGGCACGCGCCCTGCGCTCAAATCGCGCAGCGCCTTCGCGTCGCTCCCGAGCGCGTAGTGCACCGCCTTCCAGCTTTCAACCTTGACTTCGATGATCTCGCCATTAGCGAGCAAAGCCTCCGTGACCTTCTTATACGCTTTGCCATGTGGTAGTCCGCGTAGAAACGTATCCAACGCGCTCGGCCGCGACAGACCGGAGAAACTGATTTCCTTTTTGACTAAGTAGCGATCCGCCTCGGCATCGTCGCTTTCCCGAATTAGATCGGCCGGCGCGACCGCCTCAGTGAGTGCGTACACGCGCTCGAAATTCTCACGGTGGTGGGTCATGACTTCGCCGGTGTACCACAAGTAATACAAAGCCAACGCGCTGTCCTTGCGGCCGCGATAACTTTCCGTTCGTGTCCGCGTTGACATCTGAAAGTCGCGGTTTTTCACGGTCCCGCGCTCGCGCAAGAGGGCGCGCATCTCGACGATGGCATCCGCGTGATCGCGGGCCATCTTGGGCATTCGCGACCACCGCTGCTCGCCGTCGCGCTCGCGGCGCATGACCACGCGCCAGTGGGGCAGCTCGTCCATTGGCCGAACGGCCAGCCAGCCGCCCCAGTCAAAGAACTTGCGCTTCTGGTAGGCCAAACCCTCCCACATGCCAGGCGCGTAATCGAGCACGCGGCTGTGCAGCTTGATGTCCTGGGTGCGAGCGACGATTTGCAGCGGGTCGAGTTGCAGGTACTCTATCGCGCGCATGGCCTGCTCGGTACCCTTCAGGCCGCGCCAGCGCCGCCCGGGCCACAAGCCCTGCTTGCCGAGGATGAAACGACGGGCAGTATCGAGGTTGATGGTCAGCATGATGGCCTATTGTAGAGACGCGCGGCTGGGTCAGGCGGCGGTGTTCCGGGCCGTAGGAACCCAGTCTGGCGCTGAGCCCACTTTCTGCCCGAGCAGCAGGCTCAACTGTGCCGCATGTTCCTGAACGTGGCGCATGCTGTAGAGCTGCAGCTCCACGAAACTGACTTCACCCCATCCAAATCGGCAGCGCCGCTGCGCCGTTTCGTCCGTCAGCGCTTCAATCGTCGCCTGACATTTCCTGCGACTATACGCGAGATAGGCCTGGAGTTCGTCTTTGGTATAGACCCTTTCAGGAAGATCGTCTTCTTCCATCTCGATCAGCGCGAAGGGGGCCGGGGGCGCGAAGCCCTCCTCCGCGCCGGTCAAGTACAGGTCGAGCCAGAACAGGGTGTGATAGACACGATACCAGAACTGGGAATACTCCGGTCGCTCGGAGGGGTTATCCCACAAACGGTCGCGCCACACTTCGTCGGGACAGGCGCGGAGAGCATTGTCGAGCATGTCGATAGCCGCCCCGAACTGCTGCCAGATGATCGTTCTCCAGAAGCTATTCATGTTGAGACTCCTGCGGACTTCGCTCCGCGTCGTTGGACTGCAACGATTGTTTTTCCACTCGCGCCAACCAGTCACGTATGTCTGGCTCATGGTCATCATTGAAATGGTCAAAGAATTCCCCAGGTTGGAAGCGCTGACTGTCCAACCACACAAGATGATAAACCCTTGTCCCCTGGTGCACTTGTTCGATTCGGACATCCTCGGGTAATCCTTCAACAACGGCGAGGAGCTGCTGAAATACTTGATGCGATTCATCCAGGACTTCGCGCACCGAGCGCCCGCGATTGGACTCATAGATCCACGCATTGATTTCATCGTCAGTTTGCGGGTGCGCGGGCCAGGGTGGAGGCGGTTCGGATTCCCCACGTTGGGCCGCCTGCAAGTGAGCGATATCTCTGGGCTGCGAGCCTGTCAGGTGAGCTACGATGTCCTTCATAGACCAGTCACCGTTCACGCCTGGTTGTTCCATGCGCGCTGGGCCAATCTCATCGAGCAATGCTTCCCATTGCTGATACTCTTCCTGCAACCAATTCAAAAGCTCAGATTTCTTCATAATAAATAACTCCTTTAGAAGCGTACAGTATATGATTACGGCACAGCTGGGCGTATGATGTCTTTAGCTGTTTACGGATACATGCTTATAGTTGCGGGGCTTGCAGGCCGTGCATGCCGAGGGTCAAAGAGATTTCGCCCCCGTGATGCAGGTCATGTTCCAGCACGTGCCACACCACCCAGCTTCGCGAGGTCACGTGGCTGTCGCGCCAGTCTGGATCATCGTGGGGGAAGGTGTGCGCAAGATCGGCGGGAGTCCAGCGGTCAAGGCGATCCTGCAGGAACTGCCATGATGCATCCATGCCTGCGACCAACTCGGCGGCGCTGCGCTCGGGCTGGGGCAGGTCCGGATCATCCCACGACCTCAGCGGGGCAATCTGCGGGTCGTTCTCCCCCATGTAATTGTTGAACCACCCTACCCGCGTCGCGATGATGTGGGCGACATTCTCCCCCACCGGGCGCAGAGTCGGCGCGGCGCGCAGGCGAAGCTGTTCGGCGGTCAGGGGCGCGATGGCCTGCTTGATTTGATCCTGATACCGCTTCCACTCGGTGTAGAAGACCTGCGGAAGCGTCATGCCTTGATGCAGATCGATTTTGTCCATGGTGTTCCTCGTTGTTTCATGCCTGTGGATAAGAACTCTCGAAAACAGGGGCTGGCCGCTCAAGAGGTGGCCGCTGCTACGTCTGCATCGTCTTGACGATGCGTCCGACCTGCTTGACGTGCGCCCGTTCATGGCTGGCCAGCCACTCGGGATAGAACTCGCGCGCGCCTTTGACGGTTTGGATTTTGGTTTTCATCGTTTTCTTATCAACGGATTGAACGGATGAAACGGATTGTAATCTGCTCAATCTGTTGACCCAAACAAAAACGCGGGCTGGTAGGCCCGCGCTCGTAAGTGTGACGTGACTACGGTTTGCGATCAGCCCAGGCTAAAACAACCATATTGGTGATGGTGATGGGTTGGAGCAAGTGTGCGCTCGAACATGACGCGAGTTTAGCACGAGATTGAGGAATGGGGCAAGCGATCTTAGATTGATCTAACGGCTTGCGTTACCCGCTGGTGGGCGGGACTAGAGAACGCTACTTTGACTGAACCAGCCTCAAGCCACGCAATCAGCTTGAAAACGCGCCGACTCCCACCAGTCGGGTACATCCCACCAGCCCACGCGCAGGCTTCCCGCACGAAAGAAACCGAGGGGCAGCTTAGAAAAGCCATCTTCTCCACCAAGA
>JBQTJD010000276.1:0-2476 GCA_052387475.1 Anaerolineales bacterium
GAATCATAAGTTTGCCGTTGGAAGCATAAGTTTGCCGCAACGTAATGCCCTTCTTACTGAGTTGCGCCTGATGTCAGAAAGCCCGAAAGACCTATCTCGAGTTCCCAGCAAAGAGCCAGCAAAAAAGCGAGACTCGGCGGGCGCTGTCCATTCAGGTACGCACGCATTTCATCAATCGACCACTTGAAAAACAGACGCGGGTTTGACCTCTCAGCGGCGCGTAGCCGCGCGGCCAGTTGCTGCCGACTGATCCGCCGCGGCGCTCCGGCAGTCGCAGATGCAAGCTCCCCAATATTTATGGCTACCCATCGTTGGCGCTTCAGATCCAGCTCTTCGGGTAAGCGTCTTCGCCCTCCGAAGCTCCAAGCCAGGCACCGCACCGGGCGCAATAGCCGGCCCGCGACGATCTCAAAACCACGCACTGCGATCGCTGGCAATGGCTGCACTCCTGGCGCAATGGACGCAGATGCCGCGGGCAAATCTTCACTTCCTGAATGTTCCACAAGAGTTCTTCTTCAGGCTTTCGCCTGCACAGATATGGATGAAACTTTGTGACTGCTCAGCCCTGTCTGCACGTAGGCAAACAGACAAGCGAAAAAAGTTGGTGTAAAAAGAAAGCATGTTGAGTCGCGAAGAGATCAAAACCATCTATGATCAAGGCCCGGACGCAGTGATTGCACTGGTCGAAGGGCTCGTCGCGACATTTCAACAGCAGGTCGAGGAACTGCGCGCTCAAGTCAAAGAGTTGCAGGATCGCCTCGCACTCAATTCCCGCAACAACAGCAAACCGCCATCAAGCAATACGCCAGCGCAGCGCACCAAATCATCCCGCACCCGGAGCGGCAAGAAGCCGGGCGCGCAGCAGGGACATCCCGGCACAACGCTCAAAGCCAGCCTGAAGCCGGATCACCTCGTCGTGCACAGCGCCGCCCTCTGCCACGACTGCGGCCAGAGCCTCAGCGAGGCGCCTGGGCAAGAGACCGATGATCAGCGACAGGTCTTCGATCTGCCGCCGATGAAACTCGAGGTGACTGAACACCGGCTCCTGGAGCAAGTCTGCCCGCGTTGCGGGACACTCAACTGCGGAGAGTTTCCAGCCGGAGTGGCGCCCGGCGTGCAGTATGGCCCGAACCTCAAGTCGCTCGCCGTCTATTTTGTCCAATACCATCTCCTGCCGTGGCAGCGGACTTGCGAAATGATGGGCGATCTGTTCGGACAAAGCATCGCCGAAGGCACAATCTTCGCCGCCCTCAACCAATGCGCGGACGGCTTGGAGAAGCCCACCGCCGAGATCAAAGCGGCGATCACGCAAACGGCGGTCGCCAATTTCGACGAGACCGGGCTCTACATCGCCGGGCGCCGCGAATGGTTGCACGTCGCCAGTACGCCGCTGTTGACTCACTATGGCCCGCACGCCAAGCGTGGGGCCGAGGCCACCAAGGAGATCGGCATCCTGCCGGGATTCACCGGTCGGGCGATTCACGACGCCTGGTCGCCCTATTTCAGCTACGGCTGCGATCACGGACTGTGCAATGCCCACCACCTGCGTGAACTGACCTTCGTGCACGAGCAGATGGGGCAAGCCTGGGCCAAAGAGATGAAAGACTTGCTGGTCGAGATCAAGGTGGCGGTCGAGCAGGCCAGTGAGCGCGGGGCCACGGCACTCCCCGAAGCGCAGCAACGGCGCTTCGAGCAGGCCTATGACCGGCTGATCGCCGCAGGCCTCGAGTTGCCTGAAAACCAGCCGCCTCCGCCCAACGGCCAGCGCGGGCGGCCCAAACAAAGCAAGGCGAAAAACCTGCTCGACCGGTTGTCGCAACGGAAAGGAGAGACGCTCGCCTTTATGTCCGACTTCGCCGTCCCGTTCGACAACAACCAAGCCGAGCGTGACCTGCGGATGGTCAAAGTCCAGCAGAAGGTTTCGGGCTGCTTCCGCTCAAGTGGCGGCGCGAGGGCGTTCTGCCGTATTCGCGGTTACATCTCAACTATCAAAAAGCAAGGCCGCAATGTGCTGGCGGCTTTGAGCAGTGTTTTTGCTGGCCAGCCCCTGTCACCACTGCCGGAGGGCTGAGCAGTCACAAAAAGTTAAGAAAATTTTCAACCGCTCGGCAATTACCTTGACTGATTGCGCTTAGATGCCCAAAATAAATCTTCTGGAGCTAACTCTTTGCGGCTGCCGTCGGCGCGGTAGCCGCAATTTACTTTATAGGGGGCAGTATGATGCAAAAATCAACCAATGAAAGGAAAAAGACAAATGGCAGCACCTCGATCTAAATTGGATGTGGCCTCACCCAATGATCTAACTAACGAGAACACCCCGAACACATCTCAGCAAAACACTCAACCCGCAGTAACACCATCCCATACCGGCACTGCAGCCGCCAGAAAGCAAACCATAGAGCCGTTCAGCGCTGTAAATCAGACAGCGTATAGAGATGAGAGAGGGATTGTTCAATTGGGGGATGACATATTACGA
>JBQTJD010000277.1:0-3669 GCA_052387475.1 Anaerolineales bacterium
CGACCAGCAACCAACCACCAACCACAACCGGCACTCTCAATGCGAATCACCGGGTGCCAAGCGCGGTCAATCGCCCAAGTTCGTGCCGCGATGGCGAGTTTTCACACAGTCTGGCGCGGCACACGACCACCGGTCATTCAAGTGCGGCCGCAACTGGACGCCGTGCGCCGCGCGGACGATGCCTATTACCTACCCGTGACCGTCAGCAATACCGGTGACCAGACGGCGGAACAGATCCTCATTCAGTTCTCGCTAGCGACTGACACCCAGCCCGAGTCCAACGAGTTTACGGTGAACTTTCTGGCCGGCGGCGAAAGTGAGCGGGCGACGGTTGTCTTTCGGAACGACCCGGCGGCGGCCGAGTTGACTACCACCTTCAGTTTTTTGGAGCCCTAACGTGACGCAGAACACCACCCGCCTTACTCATCCAAGAACGATCTGGGAGTTGATCAAGACCACATTCGCCGAGTGGAATCAGGATCAAGCGCCCCGACTGGGAGCGGCGCTCGCTTACTACGCCGTTTTCTCGCTTGCGCCGTTGTTGGTGATCGCGCTTTCGATTGCCGGGCTGATCTTCGGAGTGGAGGCGGCAACGGGTCAATTGATTGGTCAACTCCAAGGCTTGGTGGGTCAAGAGGCGGCGGCCGCAATTCAGGCGATGATTGAAAACACCCGGCAGCCGGCGGTCAGCACACTGGCGGCCATCATTGGCATTGTCACGTTGCTGTTTGGGGCCTCGGGGGTGTTTGGCGAATTGCAGGCCAGCATGAACGCAATCTGGGACATTGAGCCGCCGCCTGATCGCGGGTGGCGGGCGTTGGTGAAAGACCGCTTCTTCTCGTTCACGCTGGTGCTGGGGACGGGTTTCCTACTGTTGGTCTCATTAGTCGTCAGCGCCGGGCTGGCGGCGATTGGAGAATTCTTCACCGGCTTAGCGCCGGCTTGGGAAACTGTGATTCAAATCATCAACATGGTGGTTTCGCTCTTGATCATCACTGCCCTGTTTGCATTGATCTTCAAGTACGTGCCGAACGCCAAAATAGCCTGGGGCGACGTGTGGATTGGGGCGCTGGTGACGGCGCTGCTGTTCACCCTCGGCAAGACGCTGATCGGTTTGTATATCGGCCAAAGCTCGTTCGCCTCCACTTATGGCGCAGCGGCGTCATTGATTGTGATTTTGCTCTGGGTTTATTACTCGGCGCAGATATTGTTCTTTGGCGCGGAATTTACTCAGGTGTTCGCCAATACTTACGGATCGCGCATTCGCTCCACCAGCACCGGCCAGCTCACCCAGCCTTCGGTCGGGCCGGCAGCGAATGAGTCGCCGCCTGCGGGTCCCGACCAGGTTTTGCCTCGGACGCCGGCTATCCGTGAGAACGTACTGCCGCCTTCGCCCTCGGTCTTCCCTGTGTCTCATCTGCAACAGGAGGTGAGGCGCTTGCAGACCGAACGCAATCTTGCCGGCGCGCTGGGTGTGTTGATGGGCGCTCTGATCAGCGGGCTATGGCTATTCATGCGCTCGGGTCGTCAGCGCGTTGATCACCCATAAAGGAACTATTGATGACGTCAACCTTGCCTCCCTCCTGGCAATCCTTGTTAGCTGAAGAAATGTCCAAGCCGTACTATCAGCAGCTTCAGGATTTCGTCGCCGCTGAACGCGGCTTGCATCAGGTGTACCCGCCCGAGTCGGAAGTGTTTGCAGCGCTGGAATACACGCCCTATGAAAATGTGAACGTGCTCCTGCTCGGCCAGGACCCATATCCCGGGCAGGGGCAGGCGCACGGCCTGGCATTTTCCGTGCGACCCCACGTCACGCCGCTGCCCGGCTCACTGCTCAACATTTTCAAAGAGCTGCGCGATGACCTGGGTTTTCATATTCCCAAAAACGGCAGCCTGGCGCCATGGGCAGAGCAGGGCATTCTGATGTTGAACGCGGTGCTGACGGTGCGCGCTTACCAACCGAATTCGCACAAGGGCCACGGGTGGGAAAAGTTTACGGATGCCATGATCAATGCAGTGAACGACAAGCCCGACCCGGTGGTGTTCGTCTTGTGGGGCAACTATGCGCGCAAAAAAGTCAAGCTCATCGATACCAACCGACACATCACCATCGAGTCGACGCACCCTTCCCCACTTTCGGCGCACAGCGGTTTCTTCGGCAGCCGGCCGTTCTCCAAAATCAATGCCGCGCTTCAACAGGCCGGCAAACCGAAGATCAACTGGCACATTCCCGATGTGTGACGCCCCAAGCGTAAATCACGGACTCAAGCTGGCGGCCACCGAAAGCGAATTCCTTTTGGAGTCAGGCTGGTCATCAACGGATTGAGCGGATGGCACGGATCAATCAGTTCAATCCGTTTCATCCGTTGATAAACTTCTCTCAATCAATTCGGAAACCGCTCTAAGGTGTTGCGCTGAATTTGCACAGCTTGTCAGCCAGTCACCGACAGAAGACATCGACGACCTCCCATCTCCTCTTCCGAGTTATTCCGCTACCTTCCAGCGTACGGCCTCGGTATCGTAGGCTTATGGCGCTTGATGTTTCTTCCTTCCCCGCTTACGTGCGATCACTGAATATCAGCGCGCCGGTCACCACCAAACCGAGGCGTTTCGTCTCCGGCCCCCCCGCCCCAATTGTTGAATTGGTGTTGCGTTTGGGATTAGGCCCGTGGGTGTTCGACACGCCGCGCAACCGTGAACTAGTCGCAACGCTTGGCCTGAAGCGCGAGCTTTTGGGCGCGGTGACTCAGCGTTTGCGCACGCGAACCGAGTGGCTGGCGGTGTGGGAAGAACTGGCGCACGAGGAAATCGAAATTGCCGAACGGGCGGCCGCCAAAGGTGAGAACGACATTGCCTTGGCAGCGATCCGTTCGGCGCTGTTGATGTTTTCCGTCGGCCTGAGCGGTGATGGCCTTTATTTTTATTCATCGATGGAAGCGCGCTGGAGCACTTATGCCCGGCGGCGACGTTTGCACGCCCTCCATCATCGCCTCACCGGCGCGCAGATTGAACGTGTCTTTCTGCATGGTCAGTCGGGGAGCACGTGGGGGATATTGCACTTCCCACCGGAGAGGACGCGCGTACGTGGCCTCACGCCCGCGCTGCGCAGCAGCGAGAGAGAGCGGAACGGTAGTTCCGGTGCGCTTCGCGCCGGAACTACCGTTCCGCTTTCTCCAACGCAAGCTTCGCTTGCGCCCGCGCTGGTCTGTCTACATCCGCTGGGCAGCGACAAAGAAACCTTCGATTACTGTCTGCGGCACTTTCGCGCCGCCGGTTACGCTACCCTATGCGTCGATCTGCCCGCGCACGGCGAGGTCATTCACGGCCCGCGCCTGCAGGCCGAGTCGGAATGGGTGGGCGTACTGGCGCTCGAAGCCTTGGCGCGTCATCCCGACATTGACCCTAATCGGCTGGGGGTGCTGGGTGGAAGTCTGGGCGCGTACTACGCTCTTCGAACCGCCGCTCACAGCCCGTTGGCTCGTGCCTGTCTGGCCTTTGCCACACCGTTTGATTTAGGCGTACTTGGTCCGGCGATGATGCCCGGCATCGTCAGCAATTTCGCCTGGACGATTGGCGCACTGACCCGCGCCGAAGTGGTGACGCACGGCAATCGTTTTCATCTGCGTGATGTCGCCGAGCGCATCACCTGCCCGGTGGGATTGGTGCATG
>JBQTJD010000278.1:0-2473 GCA_052387475.1 Anaerolineales bacterium
GAAGGACCCGGCTGAAGCCTCGACTCCAGTGTGACGATGATGGCCGGTGTTGGTCGTCAAAGTTCATTAGCGGCTCGACTATTGGCTGATCGTGGGCCGAAGTATAGCCTGCCAGCGGGACTTGCCAAGTTGATCATCCATCGGAAGGTTAGCTGCTTTTCAAAGAACGGGCTCGCGAGTTTTGCGAGGACCACATGCCGAAATCCCGGCAGATTCGGTATAATCCCGTTCGCAAATCTGGAGAGGTCGCCTAGTTCGGTCTATGGCGCGCGTCTGGAAAGCGCGTATGGGTCACACCATCGAGGGTTCAAATCCCTCCCTCTCCGCCACAAGAAAACGCTTCGGGGTAACCGGAGCGTTTTGGCTTTTGACCCTACACCTCCCAAGTGCGACTATCGTTTGTCAAGGAGCCATCATGGCCTCGCCTTATCCAATCACGCCCAAACACCCCATCACCGACGAGTATCACGGTCTTCCCGTGGTGGATGAGTATCGCTGGCTGGAGGATTTCGATGACCCGGCGGTGCAGGAGTGGAACGCAGCACAAAATCGCCACACCCGTTCTGTGCTGGACGCGTTGCCGCATTTGGATGAACTGCGCGCGCGGTTCAAGGCGCTGTACGGTGGCATCTCCTCGAACTACTTTGGCTTGCGGCATGCCGGTGGCCGGCTGTTCGCGCTTAAGTTTCAGCCACCCAAACAACAAAACCTGCTGGTGTGTTTGGCTTCGGCAGCGGAGGTGGCGTCGGAGCAAGTGGTGCTCGACCCGAATGCTTATGATCCCAGCGGCGGGACAGCCATTGACTGGTTCGTGCCATCCTACGATGGCAAATTCGTGGCGCTGTCACTCTCGCAGCACGGCAGCGAAGACGGTGCCTTGCACATATTCGACACGACCACCGGCCAGCCGCTGCCCGATCGCATCCCGCGCGTACAGTATCCCACCGGCGGCGGGAGCGCCGCGTGGACGCCGGACAACGGTGGGCTGTTCTACACTCGCTATCCACATGCCGGCGAACGCCCGGATGAGGATTTGAACTTCTATCAACAGGTGTATTTCCACAAACTTGGCACATCGCTAGAAGATGACGTGTATGTGATCGGGCAAGACTTCCCACGCATCGCCGAAATTCAATTACGCGCCTCCGCCGATGGGCGCTGGCTGTTAGCGATTGTGGCGAACGGTGACGGCGGCGACTTCGCCCACCACCTTCGCAGTCCCGATGGGCCATGGATACCGCTCACCCGTTTTGAAGATCAACTCAAACAAGCCGTCATCGGCCCGGATGATCATCTGTATCTGCTCTCGCGCGAGAACGCTCCGCGCGGCAAGCTGCTGCGTCTGCCGTTATCCGCCGGCTCGCTCGCCGCTGCAATCACGATCGTGCCGGAGAGCAACGTCGCGATTCGGGATTTTGAGCCGACCGATACGCGGCTGTACGTGGTGGATACGGATGGCGGCCCCTCGCAGGTACGCGTGTTTGAGCACACCGGAAAGTTACACGGTCAAGTCCCCCTCGAGCCGGTGTCGTCGGTGCAGGAGATTGTGCATCTCGAGGGCGATGTCGTGCTGTATCGCGCGATGAGTTTCATCACCCCCGGCGCGTGGTATCGCTTTGATCCAGCGACCGGCAGCGCCACCCGCACCGAGTTGTATATGACCTCGCCGGCTGACTTCAACGATTGCGATGTCGTGCGCGAGTACGCCATTTCGCGCGACGGCACGCGCGTGCCCGTCAACATCATCAAGCGCAAAGATACCGTGCTCGATGGCAACAATCCAGTGCTGCTCACGGGCTATGGCGGCTACGGCGTCAGCCTGGCCCCATACTTCAACACGCGACGGCGTGTGTGGGTGGATGCAGGCGGCATTATCGCGGTCGCCAACCTGCGCGGCGGCGGCGAGTATGGGGACGCCTGGCATAAGGCCGGCAACTTGACGAACAAGCAGAACGTATTTGATGATTTTATCGGCTGCGCGCAACATTTGATTGATCGCCAGTACACGCGGTCCGAAAAGCTGGTGATCGAGGGCGGGAGCAACGGCGGGCTGCTGATGGGCGCGGCTTTCACGCAGCGGCCCGAGTTGTTCGGCGCGGTGATCACGCACGTGGGTATCTACGATATGTTGCGCGTCGAGCTTGACCCGAACGGCGCGTTCAACGTCACCGAGTTTGGCACGGTGAAAAATCCGCAGCACTTCGAAGCGCTATACGACTACTCGCCCTTTCATCGCGTGGTGGATGGAACGCCATATCCGGCGCTGCTGCTCTTGACCGGTGAGAATGATGGCCGCGTAAACCCTGCGCAAAGCCGCAAGATGACGGCGCGCTTGCAGGCAGCCACCGCCTCAGAACGCCCGGTGTTGTTGCGAACGAGCGCCAGCAGCGGTCACGGCCTCGGCACCGCACTCGATGACGTCATCGCCCAGGATGCCGTTGTGTTCACGTTTTTGTTCAGCCAGTTGGGGATT
>JBQTJD010000279.1:0-2228 GCA_052387475.1 Anaerolineales bacterium
AGCTGCTTTTCAAAGAAGTGGAAAAGCTGGTGGAGAGGGCGCAACCCGAGCTGACGGAGCGGGACCGGGAGATGTGGAATTATGTGCACAACGGGTTGGATGACGAGGAGATTGCAGAGCGGATGGGGATCAAGGTTAGGACGGTTCAAGTGGAGAGGTCCGCTTTGTATAAGAAGATTGTAGACATCGTGAGACGTATGATAGGGGAACAGTAGGTTTGGCAGGCTTGAGATTTTAAAAAAAATGTAACTGCTCACCCCTCTGGCAGTGGCGAGAGGGGTGAGCCAGTGAAGACACTGCTCAAGGCGGCCAAAACATTGCGGCCTTGCTTTTTGAGCGTGGAAATATAGCCGCGAATCCGGCAAAAGGCCTGCGCGCCTTCTTTGGAGCGAAAGCAGCCAGAAACCTTTTGTTGCGTCTTGATCATGCGGATGTCGCGTTCGGCTTGGTTGTTGTCGAACGGCACTTGAAAGTCGCGCACAAAGGCCAGCGTTTCCGCTTTCCGCTGCGCCAAACGATCCAGCAGGTTTTTCGACTTCGACTGTTTTGCGCGTCCGCGTTGGCCGGTGGGCGGCGGCCTTTGGTTGACGGCGAGCGCCAAGCCTTGGTTCAGGATTTGATCGTAGCGCGCGGCGAACTCGTTTTGCTGCACCAACGGTAAAGACGTGGCGCCCTGCGTGCTGGCTTGCGCCACGGCGTCTTTCATGGACAGTAACAGGTCTTTTAATTCTTTGGCCCAGTCCTGCTGCATTTGTTCATGCACAAAGGTCAGTTCGCGCAGGTGATGGGCGTTGCACAGGCCGTGTTCACACGCATAGCTGAAATAGGGCGACCAGGCGTCGTGCATGGCACGCCCTTGAAACTTCGGCAGAATGCCGATCTCGTCCGTCGCCTGGCTGCCGCGTTGGCGGTGCGTGCTGTAATACGTCAGTTGCGCTGTGCTGGCGACGTGCAACCAATCGCGGCGACCGGCGACGTACAAACCGCTTTCGTCAAAGTGCGCCACTTCCGCCCGGATGAGGGCTTGTTTGATGGACTTTTCGGCGTCTTCCAGTTCGTCGGCACATTGCGCAAGGGCGTGGGCGAGGGTGCCCTCTGAAATCGGTTGGCCGAACAGTTCGGCAAACATTTCACTCGTCCGTTGCCAGGGCAACAATTGTTCTTCGACCCAGTATGTGATCAAGGCTTTGACGCTGGGGCCGTATTGCACGCCGGGCGCGACCAAAGCGGGAAACGCACCGCAATTGAGAGTTTGGCACTGCGGACAAGTTTGTTGCACAACGCGATGCTCGGTGACTTGCAAGCGCAACGGCGGTAACTCAAAGACCTGACGCCGGTCGGACAAGTCTTCTCCGGGTACGTCGGCGAGAGGCTGACCGCAGTGATGACAAGCGGTCGCCTGGTGACGTTCGATGACATCAGGCGTTTCCACCGCTTTAAGCGCCTTGCCCGGATGACCGGGTTGCGCGCCGGACTTTTTCCCACTGGGTGTGCGCAGCGATTTCGTCTGTCGCTTCAACCCATCGCTGGCCGGCGGCTTGCCGCTGTTGCGGGAATTGAGCGCCAGTTGATCTTGGAGCTGTTTGACCTGCGCCTGAAGCTGCTCGATCTGCTGTTGAAAGGACACCATGATCCCTTCTACCAGCGTCACGACAACCTCTGGGCCTTGTTCATAAACAGCCATGATCTCTTCGCGCGTTATCATATGCTCTTTTTTACACCTAACTCGCTTGTTTGTCTGCTTGATTGTTCACAGACAGGCATGAGCAGTTACTAAACACTACCATTGGCGGATCATCATCGAACCCCAGCGGTTGGCGATCCCTGCGGGCTACGAGCATTTAACCGGGATCTGGAGTAATGTTGTGGCACCTGAAGAGGTGGCCAAAAAGTTGCGTGAGAAGCCTTCTCCGGCAGAGGAAGAGAAGGAATCTAACTCAGAGCCTCCCAAAGAGCCTCACGATAAAGCCAATAAAATCTGACCCAAGTGGACTGTACCGTTTGAGATTCGACCCATAGTCTCGCTTTAGCTGTAGGCCATTTCTCAATTGCAGCATAGGATGACGCGGCGTCCTGAAGTAGGAGATATAGGTGGAAGGGCAACACTAGACGCTTTAACGAAAACCTTCCTTAAGGTTTGTTAGGTCCAGGCGTGACGCGGCGTTTCCGCGCGCTCGGAGCAGATTCGTTGCCGGGGGCCGGTGCGGCAACGCGGCGCGGACGTGTGC
>JBQTJD010000280.1:0-8282 GCA_052387475.1 Anaerolineales bacterium
TGAGCGCCGATTATTTTGGTTGAGAATTTTGATGGCGAAGTGATTGCGGAGTTTTCGAACAGCCGGCTGTGGAGGAAACAAAAGAACTCACCTTACGCAAAGGTGACTGTCACTGGGCAATAGAGCGACCGGAACCTCCGAGTGCAGGCTGCCCAGTGACAGTCACCTGAAGTCACCCAAGCTGCGTAAGATAAGTCAAGAATTCAGGGACGCAGTTACCCTCATTTCCCGCTTTTGACCGTGTACTGCTGCGCCATCCCGCGCTTTTCGAGCAGTACCGCATACGCGCCGCGCCAGGCCTCGGCCAGCTTGTTGGTCTTTGGAAGATTAACCTTGGTCATGTGCTGCATCAGCCCGGCCATGAGCGCGGGCAGGTCGTTCCACTGGTTCTGCAGCACGACCTTTTCGAATTTGTCGGCCATCGTCAGCGACCACGCCCAGTCGCGCCGGAACTGATCGGCCTTGAGCCAGTAGTCACGCTTCTCCCACGCCGCGCAGGTCTCGTCAATCGTGTCGTTGATCTCACGCAGGCATAGCGCCATGAAGGCGGCCATGTCGCGGGCATCTTCATCCAGCTTCGGCTTCCCGGCCAAATCACGTAACGTCCACGCCACGTTCTTCATCAACCGCTCACGGGTTTTGCCAACACCACCATCCGGTTTGATCAAACGGCTCACAGAATCATTCCTCTTTTCGTGGGATAAATCGCGCGCATTGTAGCACGGCGAGAACGGATGATCGTAGGTGCGCGTGCTCACAGCACCGTGGACTGGAATTCCTCGGCTTGCGATGAGCGACAGCGCGACAAAATCTCAGTCGGCAATCTCGAAAACGTCCGTGGCGTTGCCATTGGTCGCGATGCCAGAGTCGTTCTCCCGCCAGAGCCGCTGCCCGCCTCCCCGCTGCATCAACTCCCTCCCCCACCGCCAAACTTCACCGGACGCGACGATGAACTGAAAACCCTGCGCGGGGATTTGCAGAACGGCGTGGCAATCTCCGGATTGCGCGGCATGGGCGGCGTGGGCAAGACGGCGCTGGCCGTGGTGCTCGCGCACGAACTAAAAGCCCAATACCCCGACGCGCAGTTTTATCTCAACCTCCTCGGCGCGAGCGACAAACCGTTGGCCCCGGCGGACGCGCTCAGCCACGTCATCCGGGGTTATCACCCGCTGGCGAAGTTGCCCGAGGGCGAGGCCGAGTTGCAGGCGCTGTATCGCAACGCCCTCACCGGCCAGCGCGCGTTGCTGCTGTTCGATAACGCCCGCGACGCCGCGCAGGTGAAGACGCTGATCCCACCGGCGGGCTGTTTTCTGCTCGTCACCTCGCGCAAACAGATCGAACTGGGCGGTATGCGGTCGCTGCCGCTCGGCGTATTGCCGCCGGAGAAGGCACAAGAGTTGTTGCTGAAGCTGGAGCCGAGGTTGAAGAGTGAGGGATTAGGGATTGTGGCTCGCATCGCCGAGTTGTGCGGATATTTACCGCTGGCGCTGGCGGCGGGCGCGTTCAAACGGGCCGATGCGCCCGCAGCCGAAGAGTACGCGGCGCAACTGGCCGACCGTCGCCGCCGGTTGAAGATGCTGGGCGAGAATGCCGAACTGACCGGCGAGAACGCGCTGACGGCGACGTTGCAGCAAAGCTACGACACGCTGTCAACCGAGCAACAAACCCGCTGGCGCGCGCTGGCCGTCTTCCCGGCCGACTTTGACCGCGCGGGCGCGGCGGCGGTGTGGGCGGCAGAAAAGGGTTCTGCCGAAGACGAGGAAGCCGCACGCGGAATGTTGAGCACGTTGGTCAGCTACAGCCTTGTGGATTACGCACCCCTCCAAAATAAGTCGGGCGCGCTCCCCTCTCCCAGCGGGAGAGGGGCCGGGGGTGAGGGCGGGGGTCGCTACCGCCTGCACGACTTGGCCCGCGACTTTGTGGCCGAGCGCGTGCCCGCCACCGAGCGCGCCGAGCATTACAAACATGTGCTCAGCGCCGCCGCTGATTTGTACGAGCAAGGCAACGAAAACATCGCGCGCGGGCTGGCACTGTTCGATACCGAGCGCGGCAACATTGAGGCCGGGCAAAGCTGGGCGCGTGCCTACATCGAAACAATTAACACAGCAACGAGGTTGTGTAATGAGTATCCAAATGCCGGGTTTCTGTTTCTTGATTTGCGCCTGCACCCGCGCGAGTACATCCGCTGGCTGGAGGATGGGCTGCGGGCGGCGCGGCAGTTGAAGAACCGCAGCATGGAGGGCGTTCATCTCGGCAATCTCGGCCTCGCCCACGACTCACTTGGCGACGCCCGCAAGGCCATTGTGTTTTACGAGCAAGCACTGGTCATCAGTCGGGAGATCGGCGACCGGCGCGGCGAAGGCAATGCTCTTATCAACATGAGTCTCTCATTGGACAAACTCGGCCAGCGAACGCAGGCCATCGCCCATGCCGAGGCCGCGCTCAGGATTTTCGAAGCGATTGAAAGCCGTACGCCGAGCGCGTGCGGCAGAAGCTGGCGGGGTGGCGCGGCGGGTAGCAGCGGTCTGTCAACGGATGGTGAAACGGACGAACGGACGAAAGCGGATGGGCCTCGTCCGTTCCCATCCGCTCGTCCGCTGTCGGGTCCGTTGACGGATAGTTGTACAATCCCCGCATGCCCACTCCGGAGCCGCCACCCCGAGGCCCCCTCATCACCGCCGCCGGAGACGTGCACGTTGCCGGGGATGTCGTCAGCGGCAACAAGATCGTCAACAACATCCAGAATTTCTTCGCCGGCCTCGACGACGCGCGCGAGCGGCGGCATCAGCACGTTCTATTGGGCAAGGTCAAGGCGTTTTGGATCGAGGGACTGCTGCAACATTCGCTGCATGGCACGGCGCTCATGGAACTCGGCAAAGCGGCGCTACCCGGCGCTGTGCAGCGCCCGTATCCGCTGGCGGTGGAGGCGCAACCGACCGCACAGCCGTTGCCCGCCGCGCAATCGCCCCTCGCCACGTTCGAGAATCAGGGTCGCAGCCTCCTCATCCTGGGGGCCGCCGGCTCCGGCAAAACCACCACGATGCTGGAACTGGCGCGCGATGCGATCACTCAAGCGGAGCACGACCCCGCTCAGCCCATACCCGTCATCTTCCCATTGGCCTCATGGGCGCGCCGCCGCGCGCCGCTCAGCGAATGGCTGGCCGACGAGTTGAGCAGCCAGTATCAAATCCCAAAGCAAGTCGGCGCGCGTTGGATCAAGAATCACCTCATCCTCCCGTTGCTCGACGGCCTCGACGAAGTTCGCGATGAGGCCCAGCCGGAGTGCGTCGCCGCCATCAACACCTTTCACGAACAGCACGGCTTGAGCGGGCTGGTCGTGACCTGTCGCAGCGATGAATACGCGGGCCAACGTGCGCGGCTGAAGTTGAACAGCGCCATCGTCATTCAACCCCTGGGGCCTGAACAAGTGGAGGAGTGGTTGCGCCGGGGCGGCAGCCGTTTGAAGGGGTTGCGGGCCGCGCTGGCCGAAGATCCGGAGTTGCGTGAAATGTCCGCTGCGCCGCTGATGCTGAATGTGATGAGTCTGGCCTTCGCCAATCAGCCGACCTCGTCGGTCGTCAACACTCAGTCTCAAGAATCGTCGCGCGACCGATTGTTTGATCTATACGTGCAGCGTATGCTCAGCCGAGGACAGTCACCGGCTGACCTACGACTCGCCGGCTGGCTGCAACGTTTGGCCCGCGCCATGCTGGAACAACACCAATCCATCTTCCTCATCGAACAACTGCAACCCAGTTGGTTGCCCGCCGGCACGGCACGCTGGGCGTACGTGCTCGGCACATGGCTGCTGCTCGGCCTGTTCATCGCCGGCGCGTTGGGGTTATTGATTATTAGTCAGGTGTCGCTCGACGGGATTGTGCGAGGAGCGCTGGGCGCAGCCAGCGGGCTGCTGTGTTCGATGGTCGCTGCCGTGCTCAACCTGTGGCTGCTGCGCCGGGCCGAGCGTTCATCTATCTCCGAGCAACGCACAGCCCCGTTGGCCGCCCTCAGCGCCGTTATATTGGGGGTGCTGATTCTGCTGACGCACTGGATTGCCGAAGGGATAGTGGCGTGGGCGTTGGGCATGCCGAATGCATGGTTGTCCGGTGTGGCCATCGGGCTGATCCGTGGGCCCACCGGCGGCTTGATCTTCGGGCTATTGCTGCACTGGTTGTGGCGTCGGCGCTGGGCCGACTCAATCCAGCCCGTCGAGGCGTTGGGCTGGAAATGGCAACCAGCCTTTCAAGGCGCGCTGACCGGCGGGCGGAATGGGGCCGTGGTGGGGATCGGCCTAGCCTTCGCCCTGATGGTGGTCGTCACAATGACGACGTTGACTCAACCGGACTTCGCACCTTTCCTCGCCGACTACTACGCTGCCGGATTGGCAGTGGAAGACATTATCATCCTCATACTCGCGGTGGTCGTCATTTTCCTGTGTGGCGTTGGCATGGTTTTCGTGCTGGTGGTGGGCGGCATCGGTGCGATCATAGGCGGGCTGATTGGCGGGCTGCGCGGGCGGAGCGTCTCGCAGCGCACCCAGCCGAATCAAGGCATCCGGCAATCGGCGCGCAACGCGTTGCTGGCCGGCGCGCTTTTTGGCGTTATCGGCAGCCTGCTCTTCACTTTGACCCTCACAAGTTATGAGGCGGCGACCGACCGGGCCTGGCTGCAACCCGACTATCTGCTCTATTATGGCGCCATCGCGCTCACATCCGGCTGGGCCTTTGGGCTGATCGGCGCGCTGCGCTATGGCGGGCTGGCCGTGATTCAGCACCTCACGTTGCGCGTGCTGTTGGCCGCCTCCGGGCAATTGCCGCTGAATCTGATTGCGACGCTCAACGAAGCCTGCGACCGCACGCTGTTGCAAATGGTCGGCGGCGGGTATATCTTCATCCATCGCGCGCTGCTCGAATACTTCGCCAGTCGCGCCCTGTTATACTCCGCACAATCTCCAATTCTCCCAACTCAAAATTTATGAACCCAAAATTCACGGAACTTAAGGCCCGTCTGGCCGAAATTCACGATCTGAACAAAATCAGTTGGGTGCTGGGATGGGATCAGCAAACGATGATGTCTCAGCGCGGGGGCGCGGTACGCGCCGAGCAGATCGCGACGCTGGCGAAAATCGCCACCGAGAAATTCGCCACGCCGGAGATCGGCCGGTTGCTGGATGACTTGCAACCGTACGAGGACAACCTGCCGTTTGACTCGGACGAAGCCAGCCTCATCCGCGTGACGCGGCGCGATTACGCCAAAGCGGTGAAAGTGCCGGCCGAGTTGCGGGCCGAGATGACGCGCGCGGCCTCGCTGGCGCGGCAGGCATGGGTGCAGGCGCGCAAAGACTCGAACTTCGCTGCCTTCCTACCGCACCTGCAAAGGAATGTGGATTTGAAATTCAAGTACATCGAGTATATGGATGACGGGCAGGCCGGGCCATACGACATCCTGCTCGACGATTACGAGCCGGAGATGAAGACGGCCGAGGTGAAGGCGGTCTTCGATGCGCTGAAGGTGGATTTGGTGCCACTCATCACCGCCATCCGCGCCAAGGCCGATGCGCTGAGCGATGTGTGTTTGCGCGGCCACTTCCCCACCGAGCAACAAGTCAAGCTGTGCTGGCGCGTCGTCGAGCGATTGGGCGCGGCGCGCGAGAGCTGGCGGCTCGACCCGACGGTGCACCCCTTCGCCAGCAACAGCGCCACACAGGACATTCGCATCACCACCCGCTACTACGAACATTTCATCAACCCCGCCCTCTTTGGCTCGATGCACGAGTTCGGGCACGGGCTGTACGAGCATCAGGTCAGCCCGGCGCTCGAACGCACTCCGCTGTGCCGGGGCGCGTCGCTCGGTTTGCACGAATCACAGAGCCGCATGTGGGAGAACCTCGTCGGTCGCAGCCGCCCGTTCTGGCAATACATGTATCCCCAATTGCAGGCCGCCTTCCCCGCACAGTTCGGCGGTGTGCCGATGGAGACGTTTTACCGCGCCATCAACTGCGTGCAGCCGTCCTTCATCCGCGTCGAAGCTGACGAGGCCACCTATAGCCTGCACATCATCCTGCGCTTTGAATTGGAGCAGGAGTTGATCGAAGGCAAACTCGCGCTGCGCGATCTGCCCGAGGCCTGGAACGCACGCTTCAAACAATATATGGGCGTGGCGGTGCCAAACGACGCCGACGGTGTGTTGCAGGACGTGCACTGGTCGGGCGGCATGATCGGCTACTTTCCCACTTACTCGCTCGGCAGCATCGCCGCCTGTCAAATCTGGGAAAAGATCCTGGCCGATGTGCCCGACCTGTACGCGCAGTTCGAGCGCGGCGAGTTCGGCGCACTGCGCGAGTGGCTGCGCGTCAACCTGCACCAGCATGGCCGCAAGTTCACGCCCTCGGAAACATTGCGCCGCGTCACCGGCTCACCGAAGATCGAAGTTGGGCCGTTCGTGCGCTACCTCCAACAGAAGTATGGGGAGATTTACGCGATTAAGGATTAGGGGTGAGGGATTAGCGTAATCCCTCACCCCTAATCCCTCCCACGGGAATCTAGCATGATAAGAATTGAGTCGCTTTTGTCTGCCCGGCAGTTCATGGCCCCACAACTGGTGGATGGCCGGATTTACTTCGTGAGCGATTTGAGCGGGCGCTTGAGCTTGTACGCGATGGACGCGCAGCCGGGCGGCAGCGTGCCCGAGCCGCTGCTCCCGCCGCATATCGCGCTGCAAAATCCGCACCTCATCGGCGGTACGGCGTTCCGCGTGTATCCCAAGCTGGGCAAGATCGTGCTGATGCTCGACCACGACGGCGACGAGAAGTATCAGCCGATGTGGATACCGACGACGGGCGGTTACCCTGAGCCGGTGTTTGGCGACGCATTGAGCCAATATCGCTGTTACATGGGCAAGCCCGATGTCGAGCGGAACATCGCCTATTTTGGCGCGGCCTCGCTCACCGAAGCTGTGAACATCACCTTTCGCGGACACATCGACAGCGGCGCGCTGGTCGAACTTGGGCGCAGCACGTGGGGCCTCGGGCCGGACGCGACAAACGCCGATCACTCGAAGATCGCGTTGACTGAGGGCTACTCGTTCAGCGATAACGTGCTGTGGTTGTGGGAGGACGGCGAGCGCCGGTTGCTGCACGGCACGCCACTTGAACAACGCGCCGAGGGGAAAAAGTACAAAACCTGCGTCATCGGCAACGGCTTCTTCACCGCCGATGAGCAGGGCCTGCTGACGCTCACATCGTTATTCACCGACACGTACAGCCTCGGCTATTTTGACCTCGCCACGCCCAGCGATGTGAAGAAAGTGAAAGTCACCGGCGTGAAGCACAAAGGTGTGGGTGAGATGACGGGCCTCGACCACCTGCACGACGACCGCTATCAGGTGAGCTACAACATCGATGGCTGTTCATGGTTGTACGAAGGCCGTTTCGATTCAGCCGCGCTCAAGATGAAGTTGGAGCGCGTAATCTGCGGCGCAGGTGAACTGGCGGGCGGCGTGCTCGAGTCGTCACACTACGATGCGGCCAGCGACACGCATGTGTTGTCATTCTCCACTGCTACCAAGCCGCCACAAATTCGTTCAGTGAGCGGCAAACGGCGCAACAAACTATCGGCGCATACGCGTGAGCGCGTGCTCGGCCTTCCGCCGGAGTGGCTTGCGGTGGGGGAGGATGCCTCGTTCACCTCGCACGACGGGCTGCGCGTATCGGCGCGGATGTATCGGCCTGCCGAGGCGCTGAGCTTCGGCGGCCCGCGACCACTGGTGTATTACATTCACGGCGGTCCGCAGAGCCAGGAACGCCCCGACTTCGCCTGGTTCTCGATGCCCCTAATCCAGTTTCTCACGCTCAACGGCTTCGCGGTCTTCGTGCCCAACGCGCGCGGCAGCAGCGGCTACGGCCAGAAGTACATGCAACGCATCGATCATGATTGGGGCGGGCAGGATCGGCTGGATCACGTGCATGCGATGACGCACGTATTGCCGAATGACGCGGGCGTGGATGTGAGGCGCGCGGGCGTGGCCGGCCGCTCGTACGGCGGGTATATGACGCTCACCCAGGCGCTGCGCCACCCGGAGTTGTGGTCGGCGGCGGTAGATATGTTCGGGCCATACAACCTGCTCACGTCCGTAGAGCGCGTGCCGGAAACATGGAAGCCGTACTTCCACCACATCGTCGGTCACCCGGAGAAGGACAAAGATTTCCTCACCGAGCGTTCGCCGAGTACGTACATCGATAACTTGCGTTGCCCACTGCTGGTAATTCAGGGGAAGAACGACCC
>JBQTJD010000281.1:0-4647 GCA_052387475.1 Anaerolineales bacterium
TGTTTGAGATCGTCTTCCTCGGCACCTCGGCCTCCGCGCCCTCGGTGCATCGCGGCCTGAGCGCGCAGGTGGTGATGCACAACGAGCATCGCTTCCTCATTGATTGCGGCGAGGGCACTCAGCGCCAAATCCTGCAATCGGGCATCGGCTTCAAGCGGCTGGAACGCGTGCTGATCACCCATGGCCACCTCGATCACATCCTCGGTCTGGCCGGCCTCGTTTCGACGTTCACGCGCTGGGAGACAGCCGAGCGGCTGGAGATCTGGGCTGGGCGCTGGGCGCTCGAACGCATCCGCACGTTGCTGTACGAGATCGTGCTCAAGGGCGCGCGGCTGCCCTTCGAGTTGAAGTTCTGCGAGATCAAGCCCGGTCTGATCTTCGAGGACAAGTCATTCACCGTCGGCGCCTTCCCCGTGCAACATCGCGGCGCGGATTCGTTCGGCTTCGCGTTCGAGGAAAAGAGCAAGCGTCCGTTCCTGGTGGAGAGTGCCGAGGCGTTGGGTGTGCCCGCCGGCCCCATCCGCCGAGAGTTGGTGGCGGGCCGCGCCGTAACCTTGCCCGATGGTCGCACGGTGAAGCCGGAGGACGTGCTCGGCCCGCTGGAGGCCGGCACGCGTTTCATCCACGTTGGCGATTGCGGCGATACGCGCGACCTCGTGAAAGTGGCGCGCGGCGCGGATGGGTTGGTCATCGAAGCCACGTATCTCACGAGCGAAACCGACATGGCCCGCGAGTTCGGCCACCTCACCGCCGCGCAGGCTGCGACGCTGGCGCGTGATGCGGGCGTGCGGCAACTGTTCCTCACCCACCTCTCCCGCCGCAACCGCGAACGCGATGTGCTCGAAGAAGCGCAGGCTATCTTCCCACATACGACCGTCGCGCGAGACTTTGATCATTTCATCATCAATCGTGCGAACAATTGACCCGTAACTTCCTCCGCATCTCCCCGACTGTAAGGGTGAAAGACAATCACCCAGTCGAGGAGATGTTATGTTTCAGACAACCGATTCAACGTTTTTCAAAATCATCCGGGCCGCGACCGTGATTAGCGGGCTGGTGCTCGCAGCGTGCGCGCCGATGGCGCTGCCCAACGAAGCAGGCGCGCTACAACCGGGTGCAGCGGCGGCGGTTTCCACCGGCGACACACCCAGCACGGCGCAGGCCGAGGCCGAGTTCACCGGCACACTCATCGCCATTGACGGCAACATGTGGACGGTCAATGGCATTCGCGTCACCATCACCGCGCAGACCGAAATCAAAGGCAACCCGCAGGTCGGCGACACGGTAAAGGTGCACGGCGCGCCACAGAGTGATGGTAGCGTGATTGCGCGCGAAATCGAAGTTGTGCTCGCGTCGAGCACCACCACGCCTGTCCCCGGAACCGTAACACCCGCGCCAACCGGCAGTGCGACACCCATTCCATCGAGTACCGTCGTCGTTACCCCCAACGCCAAGATTGAATTCTTTGGCACAGTGACGGCCATCAATGGCGCCGAGTGGGCGGTGAGTGGTTTCCGCGTATTGGTAACAGCGCAGACCGAGATCGAGGGCAACCCGCAGGTCGGCAGCACGGTGAAGGTCGAGGGGCGCTTGCAGGCGGATGGCAGCGTGCTCGCCCGCGAGATCAAGGCCCTGCTCCCGGCCAACGCCACCCCCACGCCCATCATCGGCAACGAGGTGGAGTTCAGTGGCACGCTCACCGCTATCAACGGCAACGCCTATATCGTTAACGGTATCACGGTGCTGATCACGGCCAACACAGAAGTCAAGGACGCGCTGCAGATCGGCGACTTTGTGAAAGTGCACGGCACGGCTCAGGCCGATGGCACGCTGATCGCGCGTGAGATTGAGAAAGACGATGATAACAATGGTGAAGGTGATGACAACAGCGGCTCCGGCAACGGCGACGACGATGACGACGACGATCACAGCGGACACGGTGGTGGGGATGACGACGATGATGATGACGATGACAATAGCGGCGGCAATAGCGGCCCAGGCGGTGGCAGGCCGTAAATCACCCGCTCAGTGACGGAACAAATCAGCCCTATCTGGTCGGCTTCGTTGCGACCGGATAGGGCTGTCGTTGATATACTCGTTCCCATGCCCGCCGATGAGAAAGCGCTGCTCGCACGCGCGCGCCAATTGGATGAACACGCGCTCAGCGAAATCCACCAGCATTACTACGCCGAGATTTATCGGTATGCACTCTATCGCACCGGGCGCAGTGAAGTGGCCGATGACGTGGCCGGGGAAGTATTTTTGCGTTTGCTCGACGCGCTGCACGGCGGGCGCGCGCCGCACACCACGCTGCGCGGCTGGCTGTTCGGCGTTGCCACCCATTTGGTGGCCGATCACTTCCGCCGCGCCCCGCGCGAAAGCGCAGCACTTGATGAGGCCTTCGCCTCAGCCGGCTCACCGTCCGCCGAGGCCGAGCGCAATCTGCAAACACAGGATGTGCGCGCTGCGTTGCGCGCGCTCACCGTTGAACAACAACATGCGCTGGCGTTGCGCTTCGGTGATGGCTTCTCGGTGGAAGAGACCGCGCAGGCGATGGGCAAATCCGTAAGCGCGGTGAAGGTGTTGCAGTTCCGGGCGGTCGCCTCACTCAGGCGATTACTCGGAGTCGGTGAGACGAGTTGATGAATGAGCCGCTGATTGAAGCCTTTGATGACTGCCTGCGAGCGATGGACGCCGGCGCCTCGCTGGAAGCGGCGCTGGCCCGGTACCCGCATCTCGCCGCCGAGCTGCGCCCGATGCTGCTGGCCGCCCGCGCCGCGCAACCCGCGCAGCCTATCCGTGTGCCGCGCCAGAGCGAGGAGGTGAGCCACGCGCGCTTCATCGCCCGCGCACGCGAATTGCGCCAATCGCGAAAGCGCGGCTTCGGCCAATGGCTGCCGCAGTTTTCATTGGCCACGCGCCTCGCGTTGGGTGTGTTGGCCATCGCCCTCGGCGGCTTTGGCATGGTCTCAGCCTCGGCCAGCAGCCTGCCCGGTGAGGGCTTGTATGGCGTGAAGCGCGCGGTGGAGCAAGCGCAACTGTCGTTTACGCCCGCCGAGGCGCGGCTCGCGCTCGAACAGGAATTTGAACGGCGTCGCGCCGATGAAGTGCTCAGCCTGCTCGACCGGCAACGCGAAACCGAAGTTCAGTTCGTCGGTATAGTCGAGTCCATCAACGGGGAGCAATGGGTCGTGCGTGGCCTGGGCGTGCGCGTACCGAGCGCTTTGCATACGGGCTTCGCCGTGGGCGACCGGGTGCGCGTCACCGGCAACACGCAGACCGATGGCATAGTGCGCGCGACGCGGCTGGAAAAACTGGCGGATAATGTAACCCCGATGCCGACCGTGGCCCCTTCGACGCCGCCGATGTGGCAGTCGAGCGAGACGCCTGAGCCAAGCGAGACCGAAGAGAACACCGAGACCGAAACCCAGCCGGCACAGACTCAGTCGTCCGGCAGCGGCCCTTCCCCCTCCAAGACTCCACAGCCTACGCAGACCTCGGGCAGCGGTGGCGGCAGCGGGCCTTCGCCCTCGAACACGCCGGTGCGAACCGCGCCCCCCACGGGGACGCAGAGTGGGCCGTCGCCGAGCAACACCCCCGACCCCACCGAAACCGAAGAGCCGGAGGAAGTGGAGTTCGAGGGCACATTGCAATCCATCAATCCGTGGACGGTAAACGGGCAAGTGTTCGTCGTCAACGCAGAGACGGAATTCCGCGACAACCCGCAGGTCGGTGACCGGGTGAAGATCAAAGCCTATCGCTTCACCGACGGCACGCTGCTCGCCCGCCGCATCGAGAAGGATTAGCAAAAAAAGTAGAGACGCGCCACCGGCGCGTCTCTTGTTTCAATTAACCGATTTGTCGCTGGTCAGCAATCAGTCGCTACGTCGCATCCCACTCAACAGCATCGCGTAGTATAACAGCGTCGAAATCGCCGAGACCAGCGCAGCCACGTAGGTGAGGGCAGCCGCATCCAGCACTTTGGCGACTCCGCCGCCTTCATCGCTCGTGATGAAACCGCCTTGCACCAAAATCTCCTTCGCCCGGCGGCTGGCGTCAAACTCCACCGGCAGCGTGATCAGCGAGAACACCGCCACCGCGCCAAAGAGCAGCACGCCGAGCAGGGCTACGTTGTATCCCCAAGCGCTGCCAAAGGCCGCGAGGAAATAGCCGCCCATGAAAATCAGTGGCCCAAGCCACGAGCCGAACTGCACCACCGGCACGATCGCGCTGCGCGCCTGCAACGGCCAGTAGCCTTCGGCGTGTTGCAGCGCATGCCCGGCCTCGTGCGCGGCGATGCCGACGGCGGCCACCGACGGCGTATCGTGCACGCTCGCCGACAGGCGCAGCGTCTTGCTCAGCGGGTCGTAGTGGTCGCCGAGGAAGCCATCGGTGCGCTCCACTTTTACATTGTTCAACCCATAGGCATTCAACATGTTGCGCGCCACATTCGCGCCGGTGGCCCCGCGCCCGGTGAAAACCTTCGAGTATTTATCCACTGCGCTCTTCACGCGCCACTGCGCCCACAGCCCGAACAACAGGGCCGGCAAACTGATGATCAAATAAAGGGGATTGAAGAAAAACATGGTCGTCTCTCCTGAACTGTGGCCAAACTATACAGGTTGGCGCATTGGAGTTATATCATCA
>JBQTJD010000282.1:0-9045 GCA_052387475.1 Anaerolineales bacterium
ATGCGCGCTCACGTCGCCGGTTTCCAATCCGAGTTTCTGTCCGTATCGCGGTAGGGGCACGGCAGGCCACGCCCCTACGAAAGTAATTGAGGAGAGCTATGCCCAAAGTTCGTTCGTTCGAAATCCCCACCCTCATGAAACACGGCCTCGGCGCCATCGCCTCGTTAGCCGACGAAGCGAAAGCCCTGGGGATGAAACGCCCGCTGCTCGTCACCGACGGCGGCATCGTGAAGGCCGGATTGCTTCCACAGGCCACTGACCCGCTCAAAGCGGGCAGTCTTGATTTCGCAGTGTTTGACCACGTCGCCCCGAATCCGCCCATCGCTATCGTGGACGAAGGCGCGCGGCTGTACGCCCAGGAGAAATGCGACGGCGTCATCGGCTTCGGCGGCGGCTCTTCAATGGACACGGCTAAATCCATCGGCGTCGTCGCGGCGAACGGCGGCTCCATCCTCGATTTCGAGTGGGCCGATCCGCAACCCATCCAGCACCGCATCCCGCCGACGATCTGCATCCCCACCACCTCCGGCACTGGCAGCGAGGTCACACTGTGGGCCGTCATCACCGATCCGAAACGCAAAGTCAAGTTCAACGTTGGCGGCACGGCCAGGATCGGCGCATGGGTGGCGTTGATTGATCCCGAACTCACCCTCAATCTGCCACCCGCCGTCACCGCCGGCACTGGCATGGACGCGCTGGCGCACGCCATCGAATGCTACACCTGCGCGTACGCGCAACCCCTGCCAGACTCGGTGGCGTTGAATGCGATGGAGTATGTGGCGAAGCACTTGCGCGTGGCCTTCGCGCAGGGCCAGAACGTCGAGGCGCGCTACGGCATGAGCATGGCAGCGATGCTCGGCGCGCTGGCCTATGGCACCGAGAGCGCGGGCGCCGCGCATGCCATGAGCCAATCGTCCGGCGGCGTGCACGACGTGCCGCACGGCGCGCTCACTGCACGGCTGCTCGGCCCGGTGATGGAGTACAACTATCTCGGCGAGCCAGCCAAATTCGCCCGCATTGCACAGGCATTGGGCGAGGACATCCGCGGCCTGACCGTGTGGGAGGCCGCCGAGCGCGCCGTTGAGGCCGTGTACACGCTCACCGAGGAGGTGGAAATCCCAACGCTGCAAGACCTCGGGTTCAAAGAGGAAGAGATTCCGTATCTGGCCGAGATTGCATTCAAAGACCCGCAGACCATCGGCAACCCGCGCGACCTGAGCGTGGAGAGCTATAAGAAGATCTGGAAGCGCGCCTTCGAGGCTGGAAGGGCGTGATGCGTAAAACGTGAAACGTGATCGCCGCTTCGCTTACCACGTTTCACGTATCACGTTTCACGCAATTGAATGGCACGCGATGATGGCATCCTCGTAATCGGCGGCGGTGTCATCGGCGTGTGCGCGGCATACTATCTTGCGCAGCGCGGCGCGCACGTGACAGTGCTCGAGCGTGGCGAGATCGGTTCGGGCAGTTCGTACGGCAACGCGGGGCTGATCGTTCCGAGCCACAGCCTGCCGCTCGCCGAGCCGGGTGCGCTGCTCAACGGGCTGAAGTGGATGTTCGATCCCGAGAGCCCGTTGTACATCAAGCCGCGCGCCGACCGCGATTTGATTAAGTGGCTCGCGCGGTTCGCTGCGGCCTGCACCACCGCTCGCATGCGCGCCGCGATCCCCGTACTGCGTGATTTGGGACTGGCGAGCCGCGCGCTGTACGACGAATTGTCGCAACTCGGATTTGACTTTGGCTACGAAACACGCGGCCTGCTCAAGTTGTTCGTCACCGAGCACGGATTGAGGCATGGCGTTGACGAGGCCGCACTGTTGAACGAGTTCGGGCTGGAAGCGCAGGTGCTGGATGGGCATGGCGTGCGCGCGCTCGAACCGAATGTGACGGACACGGTGCGCGGCGGGCTGCTCTTCCCGCAGGATGCGCACCTCAACCCAGCCAAGTTCGTGCGCGGCTTGGCTCAGCAGGCTGAGCAGCGCGGGGCGTGCGTCCGAACCGGCGCCGGCGTGGTGGGGTTTGAAATTGATACACGCCGCGTCGTTCGCGTACACACGATACAGGGTGATTTCACGCCGGGACAAGTCGTGCTGGCCGGCGGGGCATGGTCGCCACTGATCGCGCGCGACTTGCGGGTGAAGTTGCCGATCCAACCGGCGAAGGGCTACAGCGTCACCGTGAAACGTCCGGCGAAGAGTCCGGCCATGCCGCTGCTGCTCGGCGAGACGCGCGTAGCGGTCACGCCGCTCGGCGCTCAATTGCGATTCGCCGGCACGCTGGAATTGGCCGGTCTCGATTTCTCCGTGAACCGGCGGCGCGTGGAAGCGGTGCGGCGCGGTGTGCAAGCCTACTTGCCCGATACCGAGAAAGTTGAAGTGATCGAGACGTGGCGCGGCCTGCGCCCATGCACGCCGGATGGATTGCCCATCATCGGGCGTGCGCCGAGGTGCGACAATGTCATCCTCGCCACCGGCCACGCCATGGTCGGCGTTTCGCTCGGCCCGGTGACGGGCAAGCTGGTGGCGCAGATTGCATGCGGCGAGAAGCCACTGCTGGATATTGCGCCACTGTGCGTTGAAAGATTCTAAAACCGCTCACCACAGAGCACGCGGAGACCGCAGAGAAAAGAAAGCTCCGCGTTCTCTGCGGTCTCCGCGGTGAAAATCCGGAGGACTCATGGAACGACGCAGCCCACTCTACGATTACCATCTCAGAACCTCCGCCCAAATGATCAAGGGCGGCGGGGACTTCATGTTCCCGGCGCAGTACACCAGCGCCGCCGAGGAGCACCTCAACACCCGCGCCAACGCCGGCATGCAAGACCTCAGCTCGATGGGCGAGGTGGATATCAAAGGCCCGGGCGCCGAGCGGCTGCTGCACCGCCTGCTGGTCAACGAAGTGAAAGACCTCGTGCCGGGCCAAGTGCGCTACAGCACGCTGGTCAACGAGCAGGGCGGTGTGATTGATGACATCACCATTTACAAATTCAGCGACGAGCACTTCATGCTCATCACCAGCAGCGGCCCGCGCAAGAAAACGGTGCGCTGGATCGCCGAGCACGCCGACACGCACGCCGCGTACATCACCGACATCACCGCCTCGATTGCGCTGCCGGTGGTGCAAGGCCCCAGGTCGCGTGACTTCCTCAAGAGCGTGGTGAAAGAAGCCGACCTATTGCAAAAGCTCAAGTTCTTCCGCTTCATGCGCGCCACGATCAACGACACCGAAGTCATCCTCTCGCGCTCGGGTTACACGGGTGAACTTGGTTACGAGCTGTACACGCCCGCCGAGGAGGCCGGCTCGTTGTGGGAATACTTGCTGAGAGAAGGCCGCAACTTCGGCTTGCTGCCATACGGTGTGCTCGCGATGCAATCGTTGCGAATGGAGAAGGGCTTGCCGCTGTACGGCCCCGACATCAGCGAGGAAGTGACGCCCTTCCACCTCGGCCTCGACAAATGGATCAAGTTCGAGAAGCGCGACTTCATCGGACGGGAAGCGCTGTTGCGCGTGCAGGAGCGCGGCATCATGGAGCGCTGGGCCGGCCTGATCGTGGATAGCGAAGTGCCGCTGAAGATGGGCGACCGGCTGTACGCGGTGGCGGATATGGCCGTGTTCAAAGACTATGTCGAAACCGGTCCCGAGGCCGGGCAACCGGAAGATGCGGTAAAGGCCGGCATGCAGGAAGTGGGCCGAGTGACCTCGAGCTATCGCGGGCACAGCATGGGCAAGATGCTGGCCGTGGCCTACCTTCGCACCTCGCACTCCTTCCCCGGCGCGCGACTGGCTGCCATCGTTAACGGTCGCGCCAAACTGTGCACCGTCGCGACCATGCCGTTCTTTGATCCGGAAAACGCTCGTTTGCGCGGATAACACTTGAACCGCTGAGCACGCTGAGAGCGCGGAGAGTTTCACTTCTCCTTTCTCAGCGTCTCCGCGATCTCTGCGGTGAAAAATGTCATTGACAAAGCAGATACCCAATCACTATGACGTCATCGTTATCGGCGTGGGCGGCATGGGCAGCGCGGCGGCCTATTACCTCGCCAAGCGCGGGCGGCGCGTGCTCGGCCTTGAGCGCTTCGACATCCCTCACCTCGAAGGCTCGTCGCACGGCTACACCCGCATTATCCGCCTCGCCTACTACGAACATCCCTCGTATGTGAATCTACTCAAGCGCTCATATGAGTTGTGGCGTGAGATTCAGACTCACGTTAACGAACAGTTGCTTCACGTCACCGGCTCGATTGACGCCGGGCCACAGGATGAGTGGGTGTTCAAGGGCGCGTGGCGCTCGGCGCGCGAACATGATCTCGAACATCAAGTGCTCACCGGGGCGGAAGTGCGCCGCCGCTTCCCCGGCTATCATTTGCCGCCGGATACGATGGCGCTGCTGCAACCGGAGGGCGGCTTCCTCGCGCCCGAACGCTGCATCGTCAGTTACGTGATGGCCGCGCAGGCGCTAGGCGCGGAGATTCACGCGCGCGAGCAAGTGCTGGGCTGGGAGCCGTATTACGGCGGCGTGAAGGTCACAACCAATCACGACGAGTATCACGCCGATAAACTTGTGGTGACGGCGGGCGCGTGGGCCGGATACTTCATCCCTGAGTTGCGCGGGCTATCGGTGCCTGAGCGGCAAGTGCTGGCCTGGCTGCAACCCACCAGGCCCGAATACTTCCATCGTGACCGTTTCCCCGTTTTCAATTTGCTGGTCGAAGAAGGCCGCTACTACGGCTTCCCGCAGTATCAAGTGCCGGGCTTCAAGTTCGGTCGCTATCATCACTTTGAAGAAGTGGTGGATCCGGATGCTTGGGAGCGTGAGCCGACCGATGAGGACGAACGCATCCTGCGCGAGTTCGCCGCCCGTTACTTCCCCGACGGTTGCGGCCCGACGATGACGCTGAAGTCGTGCATGTTCACCAACACACCCGACAAGCATTTCATCATTGACCTGCATCCCGAGTTCCCGCAAGTCGTCATCGCCTCGCCCTGCTCCGGACATGGCTTCAAGTTCGCCAGCGTCGTCGGCGAGATCGTGGCCGATTTGGCGGAGATCGGGCAGTCGCGGCACGACCTGACCCTTTTCCGCCTCGCGCGCTTCACCGACCCGAGCTATCGCGTCATCCACAACATCGAGCCGGTGCACAGCGGCAGCGGGCATGGGATTGTGAACGCGCAACGCTCGAGCGCATACGCGGCCAGCACGCCGCAATTGATTTCGACGCCGTACGGTCCTTCGGCGGCGAACTCGTTCGCACGCTCAGGACTGGCTGTGCGAGAGAGCGCCGCGCCCGATATCGCGCCGTTCTGGTCGCCGAGGCGCGACCCGGATGTGCCGGAGTGGTTGCAGCGTGACGCACGGCCGATGGTGCGCCCGTAACCATGCGAATTGGCGCTTTCTTCCCCCAAACCGAATTCGGCAATGACCCCGCCGCCATCCGCGATTTTGCGCAGACAGCAGAGGCATTGGGCTTCGCCTACATCGCCGGGTCAGATCATGTGGTGGGAGTCAACCCCAAACGCCCCGGCTGGAATGCGCCTTACTACACTGTCGAGCGCGCGTTCCACGAACCGTTCGTGTTGCTCGGCTTCATGGCGGGAGTCACGCGCACCATCGGCTTGAGCACCAGCATCGTCATCCTCCCGCAACGCCAAACCGTGCTCGTCGCCAAGCAGGCCGCCGAACTAGATGTGTTGAGCGGCGGGCGTTTGCGGCTAGGGGTGGGCCTGGGCTGGAATGCGGTGGAGTTTGAGTCCCTCGGCCAAAACTTCAAAGATCGCAGCCATCGCTTTGAAGAACAGATCACGGTGCTGCGGGGGTTATGGTCGCAGCCATTGATGGATTTCAACGGTCAGTGGCACACCATCCCCGATGTCGGGCTTAATCCGATGCCGATGCAGCGCCCGATCCCACTCTGGCTCGGCGGCTATGCAGATGCCGCGTTGCGCCGGGCCAGCCGGCTGGCGGATGGCTGGGTGGGCTATTACGACTCACCCGACAAAGCGCAGCCGTCGCTGACGCTGCTGGATAAATTTTTAGGCGAAGCGGGTCGCTCGCGCAAAGATCTCGGAATCGAAATGGTCATTCGCTATGGGGAAGGCAAGCCCGAGGGGTGGCGCACGCTCATCGAAGCGTGGACGGCCGCCGGGATCACCCATCTTTCATTCAGCACTTTGGGCAGCGGCTTTCATTCACCGCACGATCACCTGAGCGCCCTGCGCACTTTCGCGGAGGCGGTCGGGCTACAACATGAGTGAGCGATTTGTGTTGGGCGTCAACTACTGGCCGCGTCGCAAGGCCATGTATTGGTGGAAGGATTTCGACGCGGGCGAGGTGCGCGAGGAATTCACGTTGATCGCCGACCTCGGCCTCAGCGTGGTACGGATGTTTTTGCTGTGGGAGGTTTTTCAGCCCACGCCGGACTCGGTAGACCCGCAGCGCGTGCGCGACCTCGTGACCGTGGCCAACATCGCCGATGAACACGGGCTGAAGCTCGACGTTACCTTCTTCACCGGCCACATGAGCGGACCGAATTGGGCGCCGGGGTGGTTACTGAGCGGCGCACCGTTACCCAAAGCGCGGCAACTCGTCAGCGGCGGGCGGGTCGTTCATAGCGGTTATCGCAACCCATATGTGGATGAAGTTGCGTTGGCCGCCGAGGAACTGCAACTGCGCACCGTCGTCGGCGCGCTGAAGGGGCATGCCGGCGTGGGCACGTGGAACCTCGGCAATGAGCCGGATTTGTTCGCGTGGCCGCCCTCGCCGCAAGCGGGCCGGGCGTGGGTGCAGCGGATGGTGAACGTCATCCGCGCAACGGGCGATACGCGCCCGATTACCTGCGGTCTACACACCGACAGCGTCTTTCAAGACAACGGCCTGCGCGTAAACGAAGTCTTCGCCGAAACTGACTTCGCCGTGATGCACGCTTACCCAATGTATTCGTCGCTGGCGCGCGGCCCACTTGATCCGGACTATGTGCCCTTCATGTGTGCGCTCACCACCGCGCTGTGCGGCAAGCCAACGCTGATGCAAGAGTTCGGCGGCTGCACCGTCGCGCCGGGTGAACCGTCGCAAGTTTGGGAATGGACGGCGCACGGTCAGCCGCGCAAACAGTTCATGGCATCCGAGGAAGACCTCGCGGCATACTTCGCTGCCGTGCTGCCGAAGCTGGTGGGGGTGGGCGCCACCGGCGCGGTAGCATGGTGCTTCGCCGATTACATCGAAGCGTTGTGGGATAAGCCGCCGTGCGACGAAGCGCGGCACGAGCGTTTCTTCGGATTGGTGCGACCCAACGGCACGCTGAAGCCGCACGCCGAAGTGTTCCGCCAGTTCGCGGCGACACAGCCGACCGTGCGACCCGCTGCTCACCGCATTGTGCTCGACATTTCGCCGCAGGGGTTTTATCAGTCGCCGAGTCAACATACAGCTCGGTTTTATAAGCAGTTTCTCACGTGACGGCGTAGAGACGGGCCGGTGGCCCGTCTCCGGCCTCTGAATAGCAAAGCACTTATGCCACACGCAGACATCATCATCATCGGCGCGGGGGTGTTGGGGTGTGCCATCAGCTTCGAGTTGGCGAAGAAGGGCTATGCCGTCGTCAACATCGAGAAGAATCCAGCGGCGGGCGCCGGCTCCACCAGCAATTCGTGCGCCATCGTGCGCGCGACGTATTCAACCTATCCCGGCGTGGCAATGGCGTACGAATGCTTCCACTATTGGAAAGATTGGGCCAACTATGTCGGCGACCACGACGAGCAAGGCCTGGCCCGCTTCATCAATTGCGGCAGCGTGGTATTGAAGACCAAGGGCCATAAGTGGGAACAGATACTTAAGCTGTACCGCGAGATCGGCGTGCCGCACGAGGAGTGGACGGTCGCGCAACTCGTGCAGCGCATACCGATTTACAGTGACAAGAATTTCTATCCCCCCACCCGGCCCGAAGATACTGCGTTTTGGAATGAGCCAAGCGCAGAACTAAGCGGCGCAGTGTTCACACCGGGCGCGGGTTACGTGAACGATCCGATACTGACGACGCACAATTTGCAGCGCGCAGCGGAGGCGCACGGCGCGCGCTTTCTCTTCGGGCGCACAGTTACCGAAGTGCGGCGCGACTTGGGGCGTGTCCGCGGCGCTGGCTTCTCCCACGCACCGAAGGTGCGCGGGGTCACCCTCGATGGCGGCGAACAGATTGACGCGCCGGTGGTCGTCAACGTCGCCGGGCCGCACTCGTTCGTCGTCAATCGCCTGGCCGGGGTCGAGGCCGGGATGAAGATCAAAACCCGCGCGCTGCGGCACGAAGTCCACCTCGTCCCCTCGCCGGCCGGGTTTGATTTCGAGCGCGACGGCATTCACTGCTCGGACGGTGGCAGCGGCATTTACATGCGGCCCGAGGTTGGCAACACGATTCTGGTGGGCAGCAGCGACCCGGCCTGCGACATGCGCGAGTGGATCACCGACCCGGACAATTTCAATCGCGAAGTCACCGAAGCTCAATGGAAGGCGCAGGTCTATCGGCTGGCGAAGCGCATCCCCAACCTCGGCATCCCCAACGAGAAGACGGGCTTCGCCGATTTGTACGATTGCGCCGACGACTGGATACCAATCTATGACCAATCGGATTTGCCGGGCTTCTACATGGCAGTGGGCACAAGCGGTAATCAGTTCAAAAACGCCGGGCCAGTCGGCTACTCGATGGCAGAGTTGATTGACCGCTGCGAGCGCGGGCACGATCACGACCGTGAGCCGGTGGTCGTGAAGCAGCGCTACACCGGCCTCGATATCAATCTCGGTTTCTTCTCGCGCAATCGCGAGATCAATACACAAAGCAGTTTTACGGTGAGTGGCTAACTATCCTCTCTCAGTTGAGAGAGACGAGTACATTTCTCAACGATGATCAATCGAGATTACCTTACCACGACCCTCGCCGATTTGATCCGCATCAACTCGATCAATCCATCACTCGTGGTGGGCGGCGCTGGTGAAGGGGCTATCGCGCACTATGTGGCCGAGGCGCTCAGACGACTCGGACTCGACGTGGCGATTTACGAATC
>JBQTJD010000283.1:0-2042 GCA_052387475.1 Anaerolineales bacterium
GCCGCCACTTGGGTGAGGCAAAAGCAGCGCAAACGCGCTCAGGGCGACATGAACTGCGCAACTCCAATCTGATTTTAAGTCGTTCAATCTGTTGACTTCGTGCGACAGGCACAACGTCTTTCCGCGAATCTTGGCCCGCAGCCTGTGGTTTGCCCCTTAGCCGTCCCCTATAATCGCAACCAATCGGAAAGTCGATGAGCGATACTCTCACCCAGCACATCATCCTTCTGCAAGCGCTGCGCTCCCTGCCCGACCGCGTGGCCGAGATTGTGATGGCGCTGGATGAGGAATGGCAGTCAGCGCCCGAGGTCTGGTCTGGGCGTGAGAGTGTGTCTCATCTCGCCGCTTGCGAGGCGTTGTTCCACAAACGGTTTCAGCGCATTTTGGAATTGGACAACCCGCTGCTCCCCGCCTTCGGGCCGGACGAAGCGCCGCCCCGTCGCGACCTTCCCATCGCTGACTTACTCATCCAACTGCGCGAAGCCCGCACGACGGCGGTGTTATTTCTCTCCGCCCTTGCGCCCGACACCTGGAAACGGCCCGCCGTACATGCCAGCCTCGGGCCTACAACCCTGGCCCTGCAAGTGCAGAACATGATCAATCACGACGCCGAGCACATCGGGCAACTGATGGCGTTGCTCCGCACATGGGAAGAACACCAGAAGGAGTTGGCGTGATGGCCATAGTCGAGATCGCGCGAACACGAGGCCGGGAACGCAAACGGGCGCAGGAGCATCAGCCTAAGCCCAACGTTGTGCCGCCCGGCCTTTCCGGCGGGCACTATCAGCCGCTGACCGGTGAACAACTCGAGCGGATCATCGAGGCGGCCTTCACTGTGCTGGAAGAGACCGGCATCGAGGTTATGCCGTCCGATTGTCGCGAGGTGTGGCGCAAGGCAGGGGCGCGCATCGAGGCAGATCGCAATCGCGTCTTCATCCCCCGTCAATTAATTCAACACGGCTTGAGCAGCGCGGCCCGCGAGATCCGGTTGTGCGGACAAATCCCCGAACACGATATGTTGCTCGGCGGCGCACGCGTCTATTTGGGCACGGGCGGCGCGGCGGTGAAGATCCTCGACCTCAACGGCCAGGTGCGCCCGACGCGGCTGCAAGACTTATTCGACATCGGCCGGATGGTGAACGCGTTGGAGAACATCCACTTCTATTTGCGTCCGGTCGTCGCGCGCGACATTGCAGTGGAGGCGCTCGACCTCAACACTTATTACGCTTCGCTGGTCGCCACGCCCAAACACATGATGGGCAACTGCTTCACGCCCGAGACGGTGCAGCAAGTGGTGAAGCTGGCCGCCCTCATCATCGGTGACGTTGACGCGTTGCGCGAACGCCCCTTTATCTCGTTCACCAATTGCTGGACGGTCAGCCCGCTGCGCTACGCGACCGAGACCGTGCAGACCTTGGATGAGATCGTGCGGCAGGGGATGCCCGTCGCGATCTCGTCCGCGCCACAGGCCGGAGCCACCTCGCCCGTCACGCTGGCGGGCACGCTGGTGCAGCTCACCGCCGAGCAGATGTCGGGCCTCACCTATATCAACCTGATGCGGCCCGGCCACCCGGTGCTCGCCGGCTACGTGCCCTCGGTCGCAGATTTGCGCACGGGCAGCTTTTCGGGCGGCAGCCCGGAGTTCGCGTTAATGAACGCCGCCGCCGCGCAACTCTCCCGCCGTCTGGGCGTGCCAGTCTACAACTCCTCCGCCATCAGCGATAGCAAGGTGCCCGATGTGCAGGCCGGTTACGAAAAAGGTTACAGCACCGCCACCGCCGCGCTGGCCGGGTCGAACTTCGTCCATCATTCGGCGGGGTTGCTGGAGTCGTTGCTGTGTGTGGCCTACGAGCAATATGTGATTGACGACGACATCAACGGCGCGGTGATGCGGATGGTGCGCGGGATCGAGGTGACGGATGAGACGCTGGCGGTAGATGTGATCCATGCGGTCTGCAATGGTGAGGGGCATTTCCTCGGCCACCCGCAAACGCTGGCGTTGATGAACCGCGACTACTACTACCCGCACACCGGCGACCGCG
>JBQTJD010000284.1:0-6514 GCA_052387475.1 Anaerolineales bacterium
AAGGGAACTCAAGGAGCTGACGGAGGCGGTCGAGCACGCGGCGTATTCGCCAACAGTCCCACCGCAGTCCATGGTGGAGCAAGTACGAGTGCTACTGTCGAAATTGAGAAGGCAGTGAGAGGGTTACCACGATGGCACAAAGACACGAAGGGCACGAAGCCAGCTATCGTGCCCTTCGTGTCTTTGTGGTGAAAGTGCTATTGCCAGCCACAGACTACCTCGGCCAAACCGTGCGCGTGGTGATTGAGCGACCGCTTGGCTCACGGCACCCGACGCATGGCTTTGTGTATTTGCTGAACTACGGCTACGTGCCGGGTACCGTCGCCGGCGATGGAGAGGAATTGGATGCGTACGTGTTGGGGGTGTTCGAGCCGGTGGCTGAGTTTGAAGGCGTGTGTATCGCAGTAATCCATCGCACGAATGACAACGATGACAAGCCCGTCCTCACTCTGCCGGGCAGCGCCTTCACCGATGAGCAGATTCGGGCGCTGACAGAGTTTCAGGAGCGATTTTTTGAGTCCATTATCTTCCGTAGTATGTGATGCCGAGTCTGAAGATCATTTGCGCTTTGATTTTGCCGTCTTCATCAGGCTTCGCAATTTCTCAATAGAGTACGCTGGTCTTCCTTGATGTAGCATCGCATGACAGTTGGGACAAACAGGACGAAGGTCCCGAATGGGGTCAAGCTGATAACCCTTCTTGATTTCGTGCAGAGGCTTAAGATGGTGCACATGAATAAAGTTAGCTCCAACTTCGCCATAACTGGCCTTGAAATTAAAGCTGCACACGGAGCAATTCAGACCATGATGCTGAATGCAACGCATTCGGGCGCGTGAACTGCGTTCGTAATAATTCACAGTGACGGTCTTAACCGCGCCTTCAGTGAACATCGTAGTGGAAAGCTCTTCCTCGGCAAAGATTCCTTCGAGGTATGGGGCAGGTCTATTCACGAACCTTGCCCAATCTTCTTCCAATTGTGCAGCGACATCATCAGGGATTGTCATTCCGGAAGCCTGCGGCTCCCAAGTTTTGACTTTTCTATAAATCCCGTGATTTAGCCAGTCTCGTGCAAAAATGTCGTGCTGGTTTGGGTTTAACAACACATCGAATCTAAGGTCGATATAAAGAGCAGTTTTGTTGCTCTGTCCCCAGTGTTTGTCGTAGCCAAACTCACTGGTCGCCCAACCAGACGCTACAATACCTTTTGGTGATTCCTTGCCTAGTTTCATCAAGAACACACGATCACCGGGCAAGATTCTCTTTGAAACGCCACAACTCCAGCTATCGTTGCTGTAACCAGTACGCTTGATCTCATCTATCTGCTTTTCAAGCGTCTGCCATTTCCATTTGGTGGGATTCCATGTGAGAAGGTAAGTTGCCATGCCATCCTCATTTCATGTCAGCCAACTTCCCCAACCCCTCCGCCGTGCCCACCGCGATACCGGTCGTGTTCGCGTCGATGCGCTTGAGCAGGCCGGTCAGCACATCCTTCGAACCAAGTTCGACGAACGTCGTCACACCCTGCGCGATTAAGTAGCGCACGCTGTCCGTCCAGCGCACTTGCGTGAGGAGCTGAGCCGGCAGTTCGGCGCGGATGGCGGCCACATCGGGCAGGGGCTGCGCGGTGATGTTGCTGATGACGGGCACTTGGGGTGATGTCATGGGAACGGCCTCAACCGCAGCCGCGTACTGTGCCACGCCGGACTGCATCAGCGGCGAGTGCGCGGCGATGGACACGGCCAGCCGCATGGCGCGCTTTGCGCCTGTGGCCTTCGCCAGCTCCATCGCCTTCTCCAGCGCGGCCACATCCCCGGAGATGACGACCTGACCGGGGCAGTTATCGTTCGCCACCTGCACCACGCCCCCGGTCGCTGCGGCGGCTTCCGCACAGATGTCGGCCAGTGCGGGGGCATCGAGGTTCAAGATCGCGGCCATGCCGCCCGGCGCGCGTTCGCCCGCCGCCGCCATCGCCTCGCCGCGCGCGTGCACCAGCCGCACCCCATCTGCAAACGCAATCGAGCCGGCGGCGACGAGGGCTGTCACCTCGCCCACGGAATGACCTGCCATGAAGGCCGGCTGGGTGTCGCCCACTTTCTCACGCAACGCTCGCAACGCCGCAATCGAGCTGACCAGCAAAGCGGGCTGAGTATTCAGCGTGGCGTTGAGGTCGGTATCCGGCCCATCCCAGCACAGCTTCGAAAGCGCAAAGCCGAGCGCGTCGTCGGCCTCGGCGAAGGCCTGGCGGGCAGCGGCCGACATCTCCGCCAGTTCTTTGCCCATGCCCACAGCCTGTGAGCCTTGTCCCGGGAAGACGAATGCGGTGGATTGAGGGTTGAAAGTTGGCATGCCGGGATTTTAACCGCAAAGAGCGCAAAGAATTATTTCTTCCTTTGCGCTCTTTGCGGTATGAAAAAAGGCCGCGTTACGCGGCCTCGGCTTACTTGCTGTCTTTCTTCTGCGCCACAACTTCTTTGCCGTCGTAAAATCCGCAGTTCGGGCAGACGGTATGAGTCAAATGCATCTCGCCGCAGTTGGTGCAGGCCACGAGCGTGCGCGCGGTCAGCGCATCGTGCGCGCGGCGGCGGTCACGGCGGCCTTTGGAGTGTTTGCGTTTTGGATGTGGGGGCATGGCAATCTTCTTTCAATGGGTCGGTACAAGACCGACTCCTACAGGTTGGCACAAGGCCAACCCCAACGGTGCAAAATAATGCCTGCCACTGGGGCAGGCAACTAATGGGCATTATACGGACGGCATGGAAGGGTGTCAAGCTGGCGGCTGAAAAAATCCCCACATCAGCCGGATGGCAATGACGGCCAATAGCACCCACACGGCCATGATGATGGCGGCCGCGATCCAATTCACGGGTTTGCCCTGGCTGATAATTTCTTGTGCTCGAGCGCGGCATTCCTGCATAACGTCGGCTGGGATCAGCCGCAGTGCCAACGCGACCCCCAGCGGAATCAATACGAGGTCATCAAGATAGCCGAGGACTGGAATAGGATCGGGGATGAGGTCAATCGGGCTGAAGGCATAGCCCACGACGATGATAGCCCACAAGCGGGCGTACCACGCGACACGCGGATCGCGATATGCAAGATAGAGCGCATAGACTTCGATCTTGAGTTGCCACGCGCGTGCTTTCCAGTTTTCAAGCCATGTGCTCAAGTCCCGGGTGCCACTTCGTTGTACTGGATGGGCGCCTGGCCTTTATCCGCGCGCAGCTTGTTGATGCCGTTGCGGATGGTGTTGAGCGAACGGGCGGTTTCGGTCTCCAGTTTCTCCAACACGTCGAGCACATAATCATCGGCCTCGGTGCGAACAGCTTCGGCGTCGGCTTCGGCCTGCTTGAGGATTTCGCTCGCGCGCACCCGCGCTTGCTCGACCAGCGTCTCACGCTCCACTTGCTGAACGGCGCGCTCCTGCGCCAGTTGTACGGTGCGCTGAGCCTCTTCCTGCGCCTGCGCCAAAATTTTGTCGCGCTGGTTGAGGATTTGCTGGGCCTTTTTCACCTCATCGGGGATCGACACCCGCATCTGGTCGATCAACTCCAGCACGCGGTCTTCATCCACCGCCAGCTTGCGGGTGAGGGGGATAGGGCGGCCATCGTTGAAGACTTCTTCCAGCCGGTCCACAAGGTGAAGGATGTCCATACGGTTCTCTCAGGCAGTTAGCAAGTTGCCGTAAAGATACACTGATTGGGGAGTCATTGCAATTCACATGCCGATGCGACCAAGGATTAATCCCTCTCCCCTAACCCCTAATCTCTCAACTGCGTCATCGGCACGACCTTGGCGCTGCCGTCCTCGCCCAACTCGTGGAAGCGGCGCTTGAGGGCGGCCTTTACGTGCGGCGGCACCATCGTGCTCACGTCTCCTCCCAGTGAGGCGATTTCACGAACGGTGGTGCTGCTGAGGAAGGTGTGCTGCTCGGCGGTGATGAGCGTCACCGTTTGCACATCGGGCACCATGCGCTGATTGGCGAGCGCCATGCGGAACTCCAACTCAAAATCCGAGAACACGCGCAGCCCACGGATGATGACCTTCGCGTCTACCTTCTTGCAGAAATCCACCGTCAAGCCGTTGTAACCGGTGACCTTCACGTTCGGCAGGCCAATCTCCGTGACGGCGCGCTCCACCAGGGCCACCCGATCCTCGAACGAAAACACCAGCGACTTCAGCGGCTTGTCGTAGATGGCCACCAGCACCTCGCTAAACAACTGCGCGCTACGTTGGATGATGTCCATATGACCGAAGTGGATGGGGTCGAACGTTCCGGGGTAGACGGCTTTGATGTCCAAATCGAGTCTCCTGCGATTCAACAAACGCTTTAACGCAAAGCCGCTGAGAGGCAAAGGCGCAAAGGAAACGCCAGACTTGGCGTCTTGGCATCCTTGCGACTTTGCGTTAAAACTCTTTAGCTTACGTCACCAGCTCCCGCGCTCCAGAACTTGTTGACCAGGCCGGCAATGCCAGCGTGTTCCGGCGCTTGCAGTTCGGGATCGCGGTCAAAAAGCGCAATGGCTTCGCGCCGCGCCTTCTCGATGGTTTTCACATCGCTGAGCCGCGCGGTGTGCAAGCCCGCAAAGCCGCTCTGCCGCGTGCCGAGGAAGTCGCCCGGGCCGCGCAGTTGTAAATCCACTTCCGCCAGCTTGAAGCCATCCTGCGTAGCCTCCATCGCCTTCAATCGCTCATCGGGCGTGGGGTTGGGCGAGTCGGAGACGAGCAGACAGTACGAGGCGTGTTCGCCGCGGCCCACGCGCCCACGGAACTGATGCAGTTGCGAGAGGCCAAAACGGTTTGCGCCATCAATCAGAATCACCGTCGCGTTCGGCACGTCCACGCCCACCTCGACGACTGACGTTGACACAAGGATGTGATATTCGCCGGCGCGGAACTTCTGCATCACGAAATCTTTCTCCTCCGGCTTCATTCGCCCGTGCAGCAGGCCAAGTTTTAGTTCGGGAAAGATTTCTTTCTGCAAACGCGCGTGCTCTTCCACCGCCGCCTTGGCCTCAATCTTTTCGGACTCTTCCACGAGCGGGAAGATGAGGAAGGCCTGCCCGCCCTTCTGCACCTCACGGCGCACGAAGGCGTAGCCGCGCTCGCGTTCGTTGGCGTGCAGGAGGTGGGTGGTGATGGGCTGGCGGCCCGGCGGCATCTCGTCGAGGATTGAAAGGTCGAGGTCGCCGTACACGGTGAGCGCCAACGTGCGCGGGATGGGCGTGGCTGTCATCACCAACAAATGGGGGTTGCCACCCTTGCCCCGCAGCACGGAGCGCTGCGCCACACCGAAACGATGCTGCTCATCAATCACCACCACGCCCAGGTTGGCGAACTCCACCGGCGACTCAATCAAAGCATGGGTACCGACGACGACTTTCACATCGCCATTGCGCAGCCCGGCGTAGATTTCTTCTTTCTCGCTTGCGGACGTAGAACCTTGCAATAGCCGGAAAGCAGAAGGCGGAAGGCGGAACGCAGCAGTGTTGCCTTCTGCTTTCTGCTCGCTGCCTTCTACGTTCAAGAGACGTTGCAGCGTCTTGTAGTGCTGTTCAGCGAGGATACTGGTCGGGGCCATCAGCGCGGCTTGCGCGCCTGCCTGTACCGCAATCGCCATCGCAGCGGCGGCCACGGCCGTCTTGCCAGAGCCGACGTCGCCCTGCAGCAAACGATTCATCGGCACCGCGCGGCCCACGTCGGCGCGAATGTCGCCGAGGGCGCGCGTTTGCGCACCGGTGAGCGCGTACGGCAGACTGCGCACAAAGGCCTCCAGCGTGGCGTCATCAATCTTCAGCACCTGCCCGTTCGCCGCTTGCCACTGTCGCCGCTGCTTCAACACACCGAGTTGCAGCGCCAGCAGTTCATCGAAGGCGAGCCGGTGCTGGGCCTCGGCCAGTTTGTCTTCGCCATCGGGGAAGTGGATTTGCGCCAGCGCCTCGCCGTAGCCCATCAGCCCGGCGCGCTGGATCATGCCGGCGGGCAGCGGGTCGGGCTGCTTGCGCGCCCAGTAGTTCACGACCTGCGCGGTCAGGCCGCGCATCGAGCGTTGATAGATGCCTTCGGTGAGGCCGTATACCGGCACGATGCGGCCCGTGTTCAGCAACTCCACATCCAACCGTTCCCACTCGCGCGGCAGAATCGTCAATCGCCCGAGATACTGATCAACGCGCCCGCTCACCACTACGTGCCGGCCTTGTACGAGCAGTTGTTTGCGGTAGGGATTGAACTCGGTTACTTCGATCATGCCGGTGCCATCGGCCAGCACGATCTTCAGCATCGTGCGGTTCGCGCGGAACTTGCGTTCGCGCACTTCCCAGACCGTCGCAATCAGCGTGCATTCCTCGCCATACTCCAAACGATTAACGGTCTTCATCTTGGAGTAATTGTCATAGCGGCGCGGGAAGTACAACAACAAATCACGCAGGCTGTTAAGGCCAAGCCGCTCGTAGTCTGTCGCAGTCTCCGGCCCTACACCGCGCAACACGGTCAGCGGCGCATCGAGGCCGGCCAGCGG
>JBQTJD010000285.1:0-4642 GCA_052387475.1 Anaerolineales bacterium
CTCACGTATCGGATTATTGGTGCAGCGATGCGCGTGCACACGCGGTTGGGTCCAGGGTTGAAGGAGCGCCATTATCAACGGGCGCTCACCGCTGAGATGATCGAGGCCGGCTTGCGAGTCTCGGAGGAGCATCATCTCGAAATCTACGATGGTGAAACGTGGCTGGGCCGGTTGTATATTGATCAGTGGGTTGAAGAAAAAGTCGTCGTTGAAGTTGAATCTTTTCCGCACTTGTTGACGAACGCCGAAGTGGCTCAGGTGATTGGATATCTTGCAGCTACGGGCGCACAAGTCGGCCTGCTCATCAACTTTGGCCGCAAAAGTCTGGAATGCAAACGGATCTTGCCACCGAAGAAGCTGGACGGATGGGAGAGACGCATTGAACGTTTTTTGTGGAAGCCCAAGTCGCGGCTTTCGGGAGACCCGTCCTGATCGTCAGTGGATTGGGGTAGTGGATTGGCGGATGACGTGACGCACAATCTTTGCGGCGCCTTCACATGGAGTGAACTGAAATCCGCTCATCCGTTATCTCAATCCGCTGACAAGCTAACGATCAAATGAAACTCCTCATCGTCACCCCGTTGGCCGAAGAACGCGATGGTTTCCTGCGTCGTTGCCGTCAACTCGGTTTGCAGACCCACCCCACACAACTGGGCCGCTTGCCCGCGACGCATTTGCCCGAGCTTGACCTGACCCTGGCGGTTGGCGGCGTGGGCAAAGCGCAGTACGCGTTGCAGACTCAGCATTTGCTGGATGCGGGCGAGGGCTGGGAGGCTGTGATCTGCGCGGGCACCGCCGGCGCGCTCGCTGACGAGTTATCCATCGGTGATGTAGTCGTCGCGACGGCGACGGTGGAGCATGATTACGTGGTGCGGTTGATTGACTTCCACCAACCACGCTTCGCGGGCGAGGCGAGTGTGCTCGCCGATTTGCGGCGCGTACTGGTCAACGGTCATAGCTTCGCCGTGCATTTCGGAATCGTGGCCAGCGGCGATGAAGACATCGCCAGCGCAGAACGGCGCGTGGAACTGCGACGCGACACGGGCGCACTCGTCGCTGCATGGGAGGGTGCGGGCGGCGCGCGCGTCGGTGCGTTCAATCAAATTCCATTCGTCGAATTGCGCGGCGTGTCCGACTCGGCCAATCACGACGCGCCCAAAGATTTCGCCGCCAATTTGGATGCGGCCATGCAGAACGTTGCACAATTTGTGGCGAATTGGATAAAGGGCTAAATTCGTGTTCATTGGTGTCAATTTGTGGCAAAGTCCTCATGCATGACTAATCCGTTACCGCTTGTCATCGAAAACCTGTCGTTCCAGTATCGCACCCGGCCCGAGCTGGCCGTGAAGGATATTTCGCTGACCGTGCAGCCCGGCGAGATGCTGCTCATCGCCGGGGCGAGCGGCTGCGGCAAATCCACCCTCATCCGTTGCATCAATGGCCTCATCCCACGTAGCTACAAGGGCGCGTTTTCCGGCTCGGTGCGAGTGTACGGTGATGAAGTGCGCGACATCGGGCTGGCCAAACTCGCGCAGGCCGTGGGCACGCTGTTGCAAGATCCGGAGAAGCAAATCCTCGGCGCGTATGTGCACGCTGAGTTAGCCTTTGGCCCCGAAAATCTCGGGCTGCCCATCCCCGAAGTGATGGCGCGGGTGGATGACACTTTGGCCGCGCTGGGGATGACCCACCTGCGCGACCGCGAGACCTTTGCGCTTTCGGGCGGCGAGAAACAAAAGGTGGCGCTGGCCGGTGCGCTGGCGATGCAACCTTCGCTATTGCTGCTGGATGAACCGTTGGCCTCGCTCGATCCTGCTTCCGCGCGCGAAGCTCTGGCGCTGTTCCGGCGGTTGTGCGATGAGGGCAAGACAGTGATCCTCGTCGAGCACCGCGTAGAGGATGCGTTGGCCGCGCGACCCGATCGCGTGTTGTACATGGAAGCAGGCGAGACGCGTTATCTCGGCGCGCCGGAGGGCCTGACGGAGGTCGTGGATTGGCGAAACGTCAAACTCCCCGCGCCGCAAGTCATCCGCCGCGTTCGCGCCGCCGGGCCGACAACGCCGTCACCCGTCACCCGTCACCCGTCACCGACCGGTGAGCCGCTCATCAAGTTCGAAGACGTGCGTTTCGGCTATGGCGATGGGCCGGAAGTGTTGCACGGCATCAATCTCGAAATCCGCGCCGGTGAGCGCGTGGCGTTGCTCGGGCCGAACGGAACCGGCAAGAGCACACTCGTCAAACACGCCATCGGCCTCGTCAAGCCGCGCTCGGGCCGCGTGCTGATTGATGGACAAGACACGCGCGAGTTATCCGTTGCGCAGATCGCCCGCACGGTCGGCTATGCATTCCAAAGCCCGACGCAAATGTTGTTCGCGCCCACGGTGAAAGAGGAACTGGCTTTCGGCCCACATAACCTCGGCTACTCTTCAACTGAGATCGAACAATCAAGCACCGAAGCATTGCAGATTGTGAACTTAGTCGAGTTCACAGAGTTGCCGCCGCTGGCGTTATCATTCGGGCAACAGAAGCGCGTGACGATTGCGTGTGTGGTGGCCATGAAGTCGCGCATCCTCGCGCTCGACGAGCCGACCGCCGGGCAGGACTTTTTCAACTACATGAATTTTATGGATGGGCTGATGAGCGATAACTCGGCTGCCTCGCGTTTCGATGCCGTCATATTCATCACCCATGATCTTGATCTGGCAGTGACCTTTGCTTCGCGCGTGATCCTGATGGCGCAGGGTAGCGTCGCAGCGGATGGGCCGCCGGAGACGGTGCTGCAAGATGCTGCCTTGCTCGAGCGCTGCCGGGTTGTGCCCACGACGCTTTTGGCCGAAAATCTACGGGCGCTGCCCCAAACGGGCCGCTTCCTGCGGGCCGAGGCGCTGGCGGCGTTCGCCTGAGCGCGGCTGAACCGTTTGCGGGGCCATGGGGTTATATACGTGAGTGGGGACGGAGAACCGTATGGAGAACCGAAAGGAGGTCATATCGAGGACGCTTCAATCGCCTTTCACCGCAGTGCATTGTCAATTTGATCTGGATGGATGTCACCCTGAGCGCTAACGCCTTGCACAGGATTTCTTGAAATCGTATCGCGCGAAGGGTCTCACCAGTTCGCAGAGAGGCTCTTCGCTGGCGTTCGAGCTACACGAACGCCGCTGAGCGACGAACACACTCCATATCAACTTGACAAAGCCGTAGTAACGCGCAGTTATTTTTCACAAGGAGACTTCACTCATGGCTACTTCAGCTTCTGCACAACCGCGCGCGATGTGGCAGTTCGGCACGCGCGAGGTCGTTTACGCCGCCATTGGCGCGGCGCTGTATGGTGTGCTCTCGTGGGCGACAAATATCTTCCCCTTGCCCGCCGCCGGCAACGTGACCTTTCGCCCGGCAGTGGCAGTGCTCGCGCTCTTCGGCGTGGCGTTCGGCCCGTGGGTCGGGTTAATCGCCGGACTGGTTGGCAACACGGTCGGCGACGCGCTCACCGGCTGGGGTTTGTACTGGAACTGGAGCGTCGGCAACGGGCTGATGGGCATGATCCCCGGCCTGGCGGCCAGCATGATTTCCAGCTTCAACCAGCGCAAGGACATCACCACCGGCGTAATTTACAGCGTCATCGGCGCGGCGGTGGGTATGCTCTTTGCCTCCATCACCGAGATGTTCGTCAGCGGCATTGACATCGCCACGGCGTTGGGCGGTTACTTCACACCCGCCTTCCTCGGCAACGCCGTCGTCATCATCATCCTGCTGCCGATCTTGATGATTGCGTACCAACAGATCGCCGGCCGGCTCGGTCGGTAATCATCCACCGTGGGGGCGGGCAGCCGCCCGCCCCTACCAATGGCCCGCCCCTACATTGTTTTCATGCTCGTCAATTGGAAATATCGTCCCCGCAACACCTTCATTCAACGGCTTGATCCGCGCGCGCGTTTAGCCATGTTGGCGGCGATGATTATCGCCTTTACACAGTTGTGGGATATGCGGGTCGTGTTGCCGCTGTTCAGCTTCGCGTTGCTGCTTTATCTGCTGGCGCGTATCGAATGGAAGGATGTGCGCCGGCCGTGGCTCTTTATCCTCTTCTTTGTCGGCCTCATCGTCGTGGTCAATACCATCCTCGGCGCGCGCGGCGGTCCGCCATCGGTGCGCAACGATCAATCCGAACTGCTGTGGCAATGGGCCTTCACCGTGCCCGGCGTGGGTTGGAACATCAACCTCGGGATGACGGTGAACCGTATGATCTTTCTGCCGTCACAATTCATGCGCATGATCGGTATGTCGCTGATGGCGATCCCGATCCCCTTCACCTTCGCGCCTACCGTGTACGGCGTCGCCTTCCGCCAAATCGGCCTGTCCGACAAAGTGGCCTATTCAATTGATCTGGCTTTCCGTCTGGTACCCACCCTCGGGCGCGATTTCAACACCACGCTTGATGCGCAACGCGCGCGCGGCTATGAACTCGAACGCTTGCGCGGCGGCCTGTTCGAGCGGCTGCGCAAGCTGGCTCCGCTATTGGTTCCGGTGGTCGTGCACGCCATCGTCGGTGGTGAGGAGATCATCGACGCGATGGACTTGCGCGCCTTTGGCACCCGCGCGCGCACCTGGTCGCAACGGCTCAAATATGCGTGGCGCGATTACGCGTTCA
>JBQTJD010000286.1:0-3005 GCA_052387475.1 Anaerolineales bacterium
CGCCGACGGGATGTTGTAGCTGCGTGCGCGAAACGTCGAGACGGTGCCGCCGGTGACGGTGAAATAATCGAGCCTGCCCGTCTGATCGAGCCGGGTGATGATCTCCAGCAGATCGTCCGGCTGGAGGCCTTCGGGCAGCGCATCATCCCCAGAAACGCGCGCGCCCACGATAAAGTCATGGCCCACCGCGCCGCGCACGGCTTCAAGCACTTCCAGCGAGAAACGCAGCCGGTTTTCTAATGAGCCGCCGTAGTGATCGGTGCGCGTGTTGATCGCCGGGCTCCAAAACTGATCGGGCAATTGATCGGCGTAGAAGGCGAGATCGACGCCATCGAAGCCGCAGTCTTTCAATCGCCGGCAGGCGGAGGCATAGCCGGCCACCATCTGTTGAATCTCGGACACGCTGAGCACGTGCGGGAGGTGCGGTGAGAGCTGGCTGTTGGTCGCGGATGGGCCGCGCCCTCCGAAGTCGAGATGGTAGTAGCTCCGCCGTCCGGTCGAGGTCACCTGGCTAAGCGCGAGCGCGCCGTGAGCCTTGACCGCCGAGGCCGCGGCTTTCAATCCGGGCAGGGCGGAGTCTTGCCAGAGGTTGACGTGATTGGCTGGGATGGGTGTAAGCGGCGAGGGCGAGGCCGATCCAAACATCATCACCGTGCCACAACCGCCGGCGGCCTTCGCCGCGTGATAGGCGATGAGCCGCTCACTCGGCGCGCCGTCCACCGCCATATTGGTGCCGTGACTCGTGGAGACGATCCGGTTCGGCGCGACGGCGTGGCCGAGGCGGAACGGGCTGAAGAGGAGCGGGAAGGCGGATTGAGTCATCTCAAGCAACGGGCGTCGGTTTCACGGCTTTGGCAATGGCGGCGATGTGTTCGGGCCGGACACCGCAACACCCGCCGACGATGTTCATGCCCTCGGCGACGTAACCACGCGCATGTTCGGCCAGTTCTTCCGGCGTTGTGGTGTGTTCCCACTCCCACTTGTACATGTCGTACCGGCCATTGTTGGGATAGACGCCGAGCGGCAGCGTGGTGAACGTGCGCAGCCAGGGAGCAACGCCGTGCGCCTTGTCCGGTGGCAGGCAATGTACAAGCAATGCGCTCACCCCCATCTGCTCGAAGCGTTGCGCCGCGCGTCCGAGCAGGTCGCCATCTTTCTGCTCATCTTGCCCGAAGATGCCGATCGGGCCGCCGACCGCACGCCGGTACGCGATCCACAGCGGAATGCCGGTGGCAATGAGCGTTTCAAAATGTGGGAAGACAAGCTCGTCCGGGATCGGCGGGGCCAGTTCCACCAGAAAAGCATCGGGCGGCTCAGCGCGTAACGCCTCGGCCAGCTCGCGCAGGTACTCGTGCGAGACCATTTCCTTCCATGTTTTCGATCCGCTTTCACCGTCAGCGCGGTTGGCGTTCCACTCCGACTTCGGCGAATCCTGAAGCATCATGCAGAAGGCCACGGCGATATCGGGCCGGCCGCCTTCCGTCGCTGCCTCGCGCGCGACGCGCACAGCCAGCCGGGCCTTTTCATGCCAGGTGTTCGCTGGCACAGCTAAATCACCATCGCGCTCCATCCGCACACAGCGATGAAACTGAAAGGTGTCAGTCAGCAAAATATCCGCGCCTGCGTCCACGTAGCGGCAGTGCATGGTCTTCACTGTTTCGGGCGCGTCGTATAAGGCCAGCGTGCCCCAGGTGAAGTTGCGCGGCCGCGCGGAGTCGGCCGGCGGATAACCCATTTGCTGAAGTTCAGAGCCGATACCGCCGTCCATCACGGCCGGCTCGCCGCGTCCCCAGCGCTCTTCCATTTTTTGGTAGTTGGCTGATTTGTTAACCATTTAGACCTCCACCGGCCTCGCAATAGTTGCTAACACATCGCCCTGCTGTGTGTGGGCCGGGAAGCGGCGACAGACGAGCAGGCCGGACGTTTTGGCGATAACGGCTTCCGGCGCGCGATCGGGCCGCTCTGGAAAATGGATTTGGCCCAACGGCTCGCCCTCGGCTACCGTCTCGCCGATTTCCACAAACGGCTCATAGATGCCGTCGGCGGGCGCAAGGTGGTAGTCCTCGCGTCGGGTAGCAGAAATCATCCGCACCTCGCGTGGCTGCGGATCGAGTTCGCCCTGCATCAAACCCATATGAATCATCACGTTGCGGATGCCCTTTTCCGTGATCCGCAGGTTGGCCGGGTGGCATTGCCCGGCGCCCCCCATCTCTGAGGCGACGACGACCTTGCCTTGCTTCTGCGCCTCCACCGGCAACATGCCCTCGCCCGCAATCGCCATCGAGACGAAGACGTGCAACGTGCCCCACACTTTAGCGACCGCCAGCATCTTTTGATAGAGCGCCTCGTCCGGGACGCGATCCATATCCACGCATGGGATGAAGTTGAGGCTTTTGCCGCCACTGTGGATGTCCATCACCACATCGGCCATGGGGATCAGGATGTTGGAGACGTAGTGGGCGATCAGCCCGGTCACCGTGTCGTTGTACTTACCCGGGACGGCGCGGTTCAAGTTCACGCCGTCACGCGGCGAGAGGCGCGTGCCGGCGCGCGCGGCCGGCAGGTTGAGCGCCGGGATGATGATGGCTCGACCTTGAATCTGCTCAGGCTGCAACGACCGCGCCAGCTTCATCAGTGCCACCGAGCCTTCGTATTCGTCGCCGTGAGTGCCGCCGGTCGCCAGCAATGTCGGGCCGGTTCCGTTCTTTACCACTGTCGTCGGGATCATGAGGTTGGCCCAGGCTGCCTCGTTGTGGGAGCGTGGCACGTACAGATAGCCTTGCTGTTTGCCGGGCTTCTCGTAGTCAACGTCCGTAACAACTTGTGTTGCCGTAGTCATTTGGTCGAGTAGTCAGTTGGGCGCGTGGTCAAAGATCAACCCGATATTTCTTGACCACCGCTTCATCTAATTCCACCCCCAGCCCCGGCACATCCGGGATGGTGGCGTAACCGTCCTTCAGCTCGATGTGCGTGCGCACGAGTTCGCGGCGCAGCGGCGACTCGGA
>JBQTJD010000287.1:0-4492 GCA_052387475.1 Anaerolineales bacterium
GGGCTTCGTCGCCCGCGCGCGAGTGGTCCTGCCCGTCGAAGCTGATCTGCCCGCCGGTGAGCGGGGCGAGGCGCAGAATCGTTTTCCCCAGCGTCGTCTTGCCGGAGCCGGATTCACCCACCAGCCCGACCACCTCGCCGCGTTTCACCTCCAACGAGACGCCATCCACCGCACGCACCGCGCCGCGCTGGCGCACCATCACTTGTTCGATGATGTTGAGATGATCGTAAAAGTAGGTCGAGACTTCTTTGAGCGTGACGAGCGCGGCGCTGGAATCGTAATCGGTGCGGGCAGCGGGTGCCGCGCCGGAGGCCGGTTGCCCAATGGCAACGGACACCGTCGCCGCATGCGCCGGGTAACCGGATTGCGGATCGTAGATGTGGCAGCGCACGCCATGCGAGCCATTCTCCACAAAGCGCGGCTCACTCTCGTGACAGACTGCCTGCACGTACGGGCACCGATCCGCAAACTTGCAGCCGGGCGGCAGCGCGGAGAGGCTGGGCACGCGGCCGGGAATCGTCGCCAACCGTTCGGCGTAGTTGCGCCGGGAGGGAACTGAAGCCAGCAGCGCCTGCGTGTACGGGTGTTGCGGCTTCTCGAAAATAGAGATGACATCGCCTTGCTCCACCACGCGCCCGGCGTACATCACGATCACGCGATCACACAATTGCGCCACCACGCCCAGGTCATGGGTGATGAACAGGATGGCGGTGTCGTTGGCCTGGCGGAGTTGCTTGATCAACTCGAGAATTTGCGCCTCGAGCGTGACATCCAGCGCGGAGGTCGGCTCGTCGGCGATGAGCAGCGCGGGCTTGGACATGAGCGCCATGGCGATCATGATGCGCTGGCGCATGCCGCCGGAGAATTGGTGGGGGAAATGGCGAATGCGCTCGGCCACGTCCGGGATACCGACCCGCGTGAGAGCGTCCAGCAGCTTGCGACGCAACTCCGGCGTGGCGAGGGCGCGTTCGAGGTGCGCGCGCTCCACGTCCATCATCTGCGTCTCGATGTCGAAGACCGGGTTGAGGCTCGTCATCGGGTCCTGGAAGATCATGGCGATCTCGCGCCCGCGCATCTCGCGCAGTTCTTCCGGGCTGAGCCGCACGATGTCTCGCTGATCGAAGGTAATCTGGCCGTCGGTGATTTCGCCGTTGGGCGGCAGCAGGCGCAGCAACGTTGACGCCACCGTGGATTTGCCGCAGCCGGACTCGCCCACGATGCCGACGATCTCGCCCGGGCGCACGTCGAAGCTCACGTCATGCAACGCCTTGAGCCGCCCCTTTTGCGTGTGATAGACGACTTCGAGTCCGAGGACCTCGAGCAAACGATTCATCACGCTCTCCGTGAGCCGGCCAGCTTCGGGTCGAGCAAATCGCGCAGCGTCTCGCCAAACAACGTGAAGCCGAGCGTGGTCAGCATCAGCGCCAGGCCCGCCCACAGCACCGGCCACGGCGAGTTGCGAATCTTGCTGAAGCCATCCGCCAGGATGACGCCCCACGAAGGCGTGGGCGGCCTCACCCCGAGGCCGAGGAACGACAGGCCAGCCTCGAACGTGATGGCGCTCGGCAAATCCATCGCCAGCAAAATCACCAGCGGCGCGAGGATATTGGGCAGGATGTGGACGAAGATGATGCGCAGGTTGCTCGCGCCCAACGACCGCTCGACCTCGATGAAGGGGTTCTGCTTCACCGAGAGCACCTGCGCCCGCACCACGCGCGCGTAGCCGGGCATAAAGGCGATGACGATGACGAGGATGACATTGGTGGTGGATGGGCCGAGCAGGGCCAGCAGCGCCAGCGCCAGGATCACGGCGGGGAAGGCCTGCATGCTATCGATCAGCAAGAGGATGACGTTATCCACGTTGCCGCCGGTGTAACCGGCGATCAGCCCGAGGACCAGCCCGCCGGCGAGCGCGCCCAGCACGGCCGGAAACGCCGTGCCCAACGCCACGCGCGTGCCGAAGATCAGGCGTGAAAGCAGGTCGCGGCCTAAATGATCAGTGCCTAGCACGTGCGCGGCGGATGGGCCTTTCAGCCGGTTGGGGATGTCTTGTTTGGCGTCGTCATACGGGGCCAACACTTCCGCGAAGACGAGGACGATGATGAGCACGGACACGACGGCCAATCCGAATAAGCCCGAGGGCCGGCGGGCGACCTCACGCAATAGCGATAACAGACCGGAGACGCCGGAGCGCGCCTCGCGGATCGAGAAGGGAGCGGAGACTGTAGTCATGCCTGCGCCTCCTCCGCCTGGATGCGCGGATCGAGATAGTGATATGAAAGATCGGCCAATAAGTTGGCAAGCACGAAGAGCAGCGCGGCCACTAGCACGCCGCCGCGCACGATGGGATAGTTGCGGCTGGCAATCGCATCGAAGATCAAGCGCCCCAGGCCGGGCCGCGAGAAGATCACCTCCACAAAGATCGCGCCGCCGAGCAGGCTGCCCAAGCCCACGCCGATGATGGCGACGGTGGGGATGATGGCGTTCTTGAGCGCATACTTATAAAAGATCAGCCTCTCACGCAGCCCAAAGGCAAAGGCGGTGCGGATGTAATTGGCGTTGAGCACCTCCAGCACACTGGCGCGCACCAGCCGCGCGAGGTACCCAATCCACGTAATCGCCAGAGCGGTGGCAGGCAGGATGAGGTGCTGGGCGTAGTCCCACGGGTCATCCAGGTCGCCCGCGCCGATGGCGGGCAGCATATTGAGTTGAACGGCGAATAAGAGGAGCAGGAATAAGCCGGCCACATAAGAGGGCAGGGTGATACAGGCCACCGACAGCAGACCGGTGAGCCGGTCGGCCCACGAATTGGGCCGGGTGGCGGAGAAGACGCCGAGCGGGATGCCGAACAGCCCAGCCAGCCCCATGGCGCTGAGGGCGAGCGCGAGCGTGTGGGGCAGCGCGCCGCTGATCAGTTCGACTACTGACTTGCTGCTCACAAAGTCGCGCCCGAGGTTGCCTTGCACGGCGCGCGCGATGAAATTGAAAATCTGGTTCGGCACGGGCAGATGCAGCTCCATCTCCTCGCGCACGCGCTCCGACATCGTCGGGCTGGCGCGTGGCCCGAGGATGACGCGCACCGGGTCGCCGGGGATGAAGTGCACGAGCGAGGCCAGAAAGGTCATGGCGATCAGCGCAACCAGCAAACTCATCCCGAATCGTTTGAGCACGTAATAAAACATGCGACACCTCCCGCAATTGCAATTACGTGCGACGCACTTTTGAAGTGCGTCGCACGTTCATTCGGGTCTGCACCTGACTACTTCGTCGTCACCGCCCACGCGATCCAGCGTCCGTTCGGCTGAATGGGCACGTTCAGGTCGGCACGGCTCACATAGAAAAACGAGCGATAGGCGATCCAGTTGAACACGGCCGCCTCATCCCACATTTGTTGCACCTGCACGTAGAGTTCACTGCGTTTCTGTGCGTCCGGCTCCTTAGCCGCCTGAGCGTTGAGCGCGTCCAATTCTTCGTTGCAGTAGTATGTCCAGTTCCATTGATCCACTTGATCGCACAGGAACCAGACCGTGGACCACGACGGGTCGGGGTTGGTGCTGTAGCTGACAAAGGTCAGGTCACGGGCTTTTACGTGCCCGCCAATATCATTGTACGTCGCATCGTCCACCGTTTCGATATTAACCGTGATGCCGACTTCGGCCAACTGCGCCTGCACCACCTGCGCGCCGGCCTGGAACGGCTCAGACTGATTGGTGGTGAGGTTCAGTTCCAGGTTGCTCACACCGGCCTCGGACAACAGTTGCTTGGCCTTGTCCACATCGCGCTCGTAGCAGGGCGCCTCCGCCCAGTGGCCGACCTGCCCCGGAGCGACCATCGCGCAAGCGCGCTGCCATTTGCCCTCGTGCGCGGCCTCGATGATGGTGGGCACATCGAGCGCATAACGGATGGCCTGACGCACTTTGATATCCTTGAGCTTGGGCGACGCGATGTTGACGTTGAGCCACTCATAGTCAATGCCCGAGACGGCCTGCGTGGTGTAGTTGGCGTCGGCCTGGAACCGGTCGAAGTCACCGGGCTCGACCCGGCCAAAGTCCACGTCACCGGCCTCCAGCGCCACCGCCGCCGCGCTGTCTTCGACGATGGGGAAGATGTGGATCTCGTCCCACTCAAGCGTGGCCGGGCCCATATCCTTGATCGTCTCAGGGTTGAAGTCGGCAAACTTCTTGAGCGTGATGATCTCTTTGGGCTTCCATTCCACAAACTCGTACGGGCCGGTGCCGATGGGATCGAGGCCGAATTTCTCCGCCCCTTTCTCTTCGAGCGCCTTTTTCGAAAGCACGTAGCCGCTTCCGAGCGGCAAGGTCGTCGTCCACAACGGCGCAAACGACTCTTTGAGGATGATCTTGCCCGTGTACGTTCCGGTCACTTCCACACTGTCAAGCGGCGCCCAGTCGCCGGCGTAAGGAGCGGCCAGCGCCTCATCCTTGAAGCGCTCGTACGAGAACTTCACGTCTTCCGCGGTCACCTCGCCGTA
>JBQTJD010000288.1:0-22993 GCA_052387475.1 Anaerolineales bacterium
CGCCGCAACGTGTATTTCTGGTTCCCGGCATTATCACCGGACTGTGCTTTGCCGGCTGGCAACTGGCCCTCGTGCTCTTTCTTGGGCCGACGAGCGACCTGCAGGCGAACTTGCAGTGGTATCGCGAGGCGACGGCGGGCGCGGCGTTCGTGTTTTCGCCGGACCGGATGCGGCAGGCGCTCATCGAGTTGCTCAGCCCCAAAACATTCTTCGGGTTGTTGCTGCCCGCATTGGTTTACGGGCTTACCTATTTGCGAACACGCGACCGTGCTGGTCATCAATGGGCGGTGCTGTGGGTGATGGTGGTGGTGACTCTGGTGTGGGTCGTTACCGCTTCGATTGGCTGGTTGCGCTATGCCTTTCCGGCGCTCGCTCTGGGTTGCCTCTTCGTGGCGCGCGCGTTGACCGACCTCACACGCGGCTTCAGTTTTGACCGGCCGGCGATGGGTGACTCGCTACTGGCGACGCGCTTTAATCGCGCCTTGCTCGATTTGCGCGCGCCGCGCTGGCAGGCCGTCAGCTGGCTGTTGCTGTCGGCCCTCATCGTGCTGCCGCTTTCGCTGACGGTGCGGTCGATTGTCTGGCCGGGCTTCAATGTGCCGCTGGCCATGGCCGAATACATGAATGCCCACATCCCACAAACGGCGCTGGTAGCGACGTGGGAACAGGAGATGGGTTTCCTCACCGACCATCGCTACGCTTATCCGCCACAGGCCATGCTCCCCAAAGCGGTCAGCCAGAAATGGTCGGGCGGCGCGCCAGTGAGCGACTTTTATGATTTTGAACGGGAGGGGGCCGACTATGTGCTGGTGGGCGAATTTGGTGAATGGGTAAACGCCTATCCCGTTGAAAAACTTAACGCCAATTACACGCTGCTCACCTCGGTTGGTATTTATGATTTATACGTCGCGAAGCGTTGATGAACCGCCTCTATGCCTGCCACCAGCGAAGCCAGCAGCGCCCTAACCCGCCGCCAGTTTCTTCGTCAAAGCCTGTTGATCGCCGGTGGTGCTTTATTGCCGCCTGCGCCCGTGCTCGCCGCGGCTGCCATCGGCGAAGCGCCCAACCTAGCCGGCTCGCTCGGCATTGAATTACCGGGCGATCTCTTCCCTGCCCACCAGACGGGGCGAGCCAACCCCATCTCAACCGAGAATGCCCTGCCCGGCGTCTCGGATTGGCGCCCGCGCCAGTATCAATTCGACATCTCCGGTTTTGCCTCCGCCACCAGCGCCGCCGCTGGCCAGCGGCTGGAAATTTTCGTTCAGGCCAGTTCCCCGACCTTTGATCTGCGCGTGTATCGGCTTGGATACTACGGTGGTGCGGGCGCGCGCCTAATGGCGGAAATTCGAGATTTGCCCGGCACCCTACAACCGGACTTGCTGCGTGACGATGTGACCGGCCTGGCCAGTTGCGGAAACTGGACGCCATCGCACGCTCTCACTGTGCCGGCCGATTGGGTGAGCGGCGTCTACCTAACCAAGCTCACCCGGCCCGACACCGGGGGTGAGGGCTTCATCGTGTTCGTCGTGCGCGACGACGCGCGGAACGCTGAGGTGCTGGTTCAGCACCCGGTGACCACTTATCACGCCTACAATAATTTCGGCGGCCGGTCGCTGTATAGCTTCAACAGTCAGGAGTGCGAGACAGTCAGTGAGGCTGCGCGCGCGGTGAAGGTTTCGCTTCATCGCCCGTACAACGCACCGCTGGAAGATCCGAGCCAATTTCTGCGTGTGGAGTATCCACTGCTCTACTGGTTGGAAGCGCACGGATACGATCTCAACTATTGCACCAACCTGGATGTGCATGGTTATGGCAGGCCCGGTGCACACAACCGTCTGGTGAATCATCACGCGTTCTTTTCCGTAGGCCACGACGAATACTGGTCGCAGGGCATGCGCGATGCGGTGACTGCCGCCCGCGATGCCGGGGTACATCTGGCTTTCTTTGGCGCCAACACCTGCTTCTGGCATGTTCGCTTTGAACCAGACCCGTGGACGGGCCAGCCTGACCGTGTGATGGTGTGCTACAAAAGCACCGAAAGTGGTAAGCCCGACCCGAGCGGTCACGCCACTGGGACGTGGCGCGATTCAGCCGGAGCGCATGAGCCTGAGAATGCCTTGCTCGGCGCCCAGTATATCGGTGACAACGACAGCGCCTACTTCCCGTTGCGCGTCAGCGCCGAGCATTCGCGCGACCGGGTATACCGCCATACCGGTTTACAAAATTTAGCGCCCGGCACACACGCCGATATCGGCCGGCATTTGCTGGGCTGGGAGTGGGATGCGGTGACTGACAATGGCCGCTCGCCCGAATCGCTGACAGTGCTGGCCGCGTCGCCCGTCTATGGTGCGTTGCTAACCGACGATGGCAACGAGGCTTTGCGTATCGTTGCCGGCGCGCATGCCAACGTCACGCGCTACCGCGCTTCGAGCGGCGCGTTGGTATTCTCCACTGGCACATTGCAATGGTCGTGGGGGTTGGCGTTGCAGGAGCCGGACCGCCGCATTCAACAGATCACGTATAACGCTTTGGCCGACATGGGCATTCAGCCGGCCACCCCGGCCGAGACACTCGTGCTCAACGAGGCGGCTGGAGATGAAGTCCGGCCCACGTCCGCCACAGCGCCGACTCCACTGCCCGCGCCGCATAGCGGCGAGAGAGAAAGCGGAACAGTAGTTCCGGCGGGTAGCGCCGCAACTAATATTGCGCCTTCTCCAGCGCAAGCGAAGCTTGCGCCCGTGCCCGTGTTCCTCTCCGTCAATGTTTTCCCAGAAGATACTCACCTCACGGTCACATGGTCTGCCGACCGGCCCGTGCATGCGCAAGTGTGGTTGGGCGCTCACCCTGATCGCATCAATCAAATCCAGACCGTGCCCAGCACCAAAATATCCGGCGGACAGTTTCATTTGAAAGACCTGCATCCCGGGACGCACTACTGGCTGCGGCTGGCCGGTTGGGAATGCGCCGACCGCCTCACCTTTTCCGCCCCGCAACCCTTCAGCACCCGCTGGCCGACTTCGATGCAGGGGGCGCGCGAACTCGTCCAGCATGGGGCCGAACCGGCCACATGTGCGGCGCGACCCGCAGCGCGTTGGGCGTTTGATAACACTTTTGGAGTGACCGCTTTGGTGAGTGTCGGGGCGGCTATCGTTGGGCTGAGCGGCTGGCGCTGGGCGGTACGGGCGCAGGTGGCGGCGCAATTAGCGGCGCAAAAGGCAGCGCGGAATGCGCGCCAGCGGGCCATGGCCGCAATCACCGCCGCCGACCGCCTGGCATGGGTAGATAGCGTGAAGGGGCTGGCATTGGTGTGGATCGTGATCAACCACTTTGCCGAGCGGCTGTTTGGCTTCCCGTGGGTTGGCAACCCGAGCGCCGCGTGGCCGAGGTTTGAGGAGCGGCTTAGCCAACTCCAATGGCTCACCGGCTACAGTATGTGGGATGTGTGGGTCAATGCGTTGCGCTACGTGGGCTGGCTTGGCGATAACGGCGTGCAACTCTTCCTCATCACCAGTGGCTTCGGCCTGACGTGGGGGTTACTGGCGCGCGGGCAAACGGGTTCATTATCCTGGCGTGAGTTCTTCGCCTCGCGCACCGGCCGGCTATATCCGTTGTGGTGGGCGGCGCATCTGCTCTTTGTAGTACCGGCGGTCGTGCTGGGGCGTGGACTCAATCCCGCCGACCTGGCTTTTTACCTCAGCCTAGCCGGTGTGCGGGTGACGCCCGAGACGCTGTATTACTTCGCGCCGGCATGGTGGTTCGTGACGCTGTTGCTGCAGCTCTACCTGGTGTATCCGTGGTTGTGGCGCGCGTTGCAACGGCTCGGGCCGCGTAACTTCCTATTCATCATCGGTGGTGCAGCATTACTCATTCGCGGCGCCGGCTTATTCTTCTTCACCGATTATCTCGACGCCTGGTCGCGCGGCGCGATCTTCATCACCCGGCTGCCGGAGTTTGTCTTTGGCATGGCGCTGGCGGTGTGGTGGCAGCGCAACGCCGACCGTGTGGAGCGTCGCCTAGCCTCGCCTGCCAGCCTGGCGCTGGCGGTGCTGGGGTGGGGCGTCGCCCTGCCGCTCGCCCTCACACTGGCCGGCATGACGATCGCGCCTTTCATACTGGGCTTGAGCGCGTTCGTCATCTCCTTTCAAATGTTGCGCCTTTTCCGCCATCCGGGCCTCCTGCGGTGGCTGGGTGAGCATTCTTATCCGCTGTACCTCGTCCACCATCCGCTGATCATCTTACTGGTGGGGTTCGAGGCGGCGTTGAGCATTGGGACTGGGATGCGCAGCGGCGTTGCATTGGTATTGACTGTAATTGTGGGCATCGGGTTGGAGCGCGCAACGGTCTGGGTAACGCGGTGGTTACGCCAGCACGCGCGCCGCATTGTGAGAGTCAGCGCCGTGACGTTTGTGCTGCTCAGTGTGCTATTGTCCGGCGCGGAAGCCGCAGTGCGCCGCTGGCATCCTCAAGAGGTGTTGGGGTGGGGCGAGCGGCCCGCCTTGCAATCGCACCCCGAGTTCGGCTGGACGTTGCGGCCTTCGCAAGTGACGTACCTGCGCTGGGAAGGCTATGACTATATCGTCACCGCGAACGCCCTCGGCTTCCCCGGCCCTGATTACGCCGAAGCCAAACCGCCCGGCGCGTTGCGCGTGTTCACCCTCGGGGATGCTTTCACCAGCGCTGAGGGTGTGGATACTGCACAGGCGTGGCCGCGTTTGCTCGAACAGCAACTGCCGGGCCGCACGGTGCAGGTACTCAACTTCGCCATCACCGGCTACGGGCCGGAGCAGAACGCAGCGGTGCTCGCCGAATTTGGGCCACGCTATCGGCCAGATGTGATTGTGTTGGAGATGTACGTCAACGATTACGAAGACGTGCTCTTGAGCAATGAAGAGTTTCGTGCCCAGATCGGCTTTGGCCAACCCGACCCGGAGGCATGGCTGGCGTTTGTCCGGTTCAGCCACCTGCGCCAGTTCGCCAGCCGGCATGTATTGGAGCCGCTCAGGGCAGTCCTGCGCGCAGAGCCTGACGCCTATGGCTACTATTTGGCCGGGCTTCCCTATCTCGAACAAGGCCGAACCGATTTGTATGAGACTGGGCGCGCACGGGTGAGGACTCATTTGCGTGCGATCCACTCCATTGCAACACAGATGGGCGCACGATTGATCATTATGCTCGTGCCAACCCCGGCGCAAGTGTGCCCGCCGCATGAGTTGGCGTACTTTCCACGTCAGGTCACTTACCCGGACGATGGGCAATTTGACCTGGAACTCCCGCAGCGGGTGACTGCCGAATTAGCTGACGAGCTTGGAGTGAAGTTCTTCGACTTACGCCCGGTGTTGAGCGCCGCCTCCGACTGTCCTTACTTTTCTCACAACTTGCATTGGACGGCTGCCGGCCACCGGCAAGTCGCCGACTATCTCCACCAGGTTTTAGTCGCTGAAGGTCTGGCGGGCAGTCCGCAGCCATAACCACCACCCTCTCAAAGTTTGTGCCTCACCCATTTCAGTGAGATGATCTAATACAAATGGCCTGAACGTACTACGGTTAGGGCGTGCTCTGCACTTCTATAATCGGCAGGTCTTTCACTCAAACAAATGACGCAGACGATTGTTGCCTGCGGACAGGAACGCGAACGGCATGCTGAGTAAGAACTTTATTCCACGTTATTGGGGTGTCGCTCTCATCTCCGGGAGTGTGTTGGCGCTGCAGGTGATCTTCACCCGCATATTTTCCATCATGATCTGGCATCACTTCACGTATCTTGTGATCGGCGTGGCGCTATTGGGCGGGGGTGCCGCTGGTACTTTCCTCGCCGTGCGTGGGTGGGAAGCCTCCAAGCTGGCGCGTCGGCTTGGCCCACTGGCGGTGGCCTTCAGCTTTAGCATCCTCATCAACCTGCTGGCGATGTCAGTTGTGGAATTCGATCCATTACGCCGGCAGCAATTGGCGCAAACACTGTTAGGCCTGACCGTATACTTCATCACCCTCTTCGGCACATTCTTCCTCGGTGGGTTGGTCATTGCCTGCGCCTTCAGCTTATGGGTGAAGGATGCGCATCGGTTGTACTTCATTGACTTGTTGGGCGCCGGCCTCAGCACACTCGGCGTGGTGTGGGTGTTGCAGTGGATTGGGGGCCCGGGGGCGTTGGTGTTTATTGCTTTGCTGGCGTTGCTCACCGGTTGGTTTTTCGGCGGCGAGGCGCTCGCGCGTTGGCGGCGGGTCATGCCGCTGCTCGCGCTTGGGCAAGCCGCGCTCCTGGTGTGGGTCGTGGCGGCCAACCCGGTGGAACTGGCGATACCTGAATCCAAGGAATTGGGCTGGGCGCAACGGTTCGTCAATGCTGGGCCGGAGTATACGCGCTGGAACCCGGTGGCCCGGGTAGATGTGATGCCCGAAGCCGTGGTAGATGAGCCGTTTATCGTCGGCGCGGTCAGTTCCGTCTGGATAGAGGAAAACGCCAAGAACCCCATCCGCTTTCCGCTCCGGTTCATCACGCTCGACGGCACTTCCATGACCGGCATATACAAGCATGACGGCGACCTCGCACACTTCGACTTCCTGCGGCACGCCGTCATCGGCGCCGTGTATGAGATGGGTGTGGAGCAGCCGACCGTGTTGAACATCGGCGTGGGCGGCGGGTTGGATATGTTGCTGGCGCAAGTCTATGGCGCGAAGACAATCAAGGCCATCGAGTTGAATTCCGATGTCGTTCAATTGTTGAAAGGCCCTTACGCCGACTACAGCGGGCGCATCGCCTATGCGCCCAACACCGATCTGGTGTTGGCTGAGGGCCGCAGTTACCTCATCCGTGAAACCGAGCGCTACGACATCATTCAAGGCATCGGGCTGGATAATTTGGCCGCGCTTTCCGGCGGCGCATACGTACTGGCCGAGTCATACTTGTACACAGTCGACTCATTGGAATTGGCCCTCAGCCGCCTGACCGACCGCGGCGTTTTCTCATGGACGCGCGATACTAATGAGCCGCCGCGTGAGACGTTGCGGCTGACGGCCCTGGCGGCCGAGGCGCTGCGCCGGCAGGGCGTGACTGACCCGGCGACGCATATCGCCATCATCGCCAATGAGGCGAATATCAATGCCACGTTGCTGGTCACGCGCCAACCCTTCCCGGAAGCCGGCATGCAGCAGTTGCGCGCCTGGGCACAGGCTAACCGTTTCATTGTTCTGCACGACCCCTATCAACGGATGGACACCACTTACGCCGATTATCTGTACACGTCGGACCCGCGCGCCTTCGAAGCCGCTTACCCGTACAATATCGGCCCGGTGACCGATGACAACCCCTTCTTTTATAGCTATTTCAAGCCAGCAACGCTGTCGTACCAGGGCGATTGCCAGGGCGGACTGAATTGCTACCCCATCGGCAACACCATCCTGATCACGCTGGTGACGCTGGCGCTGGTGACGGCGGCGCTGTTCATCGTGCTGCCGTTGTGGCGCTATCAACGTGCTGGCCTGCGCACCCCATTCGCCGGCCCGATGTTGACATACTTCAGTTTGCTCGGCGCGGGCTATATCTTTGTGGAAATCATCTTCATCCAGCGGTTCACCCTGTTGATAGGATACCCCACGCAGGCGGTGACCATCACTATCTTTAGTATGCTGACCTTTTCGGCGCTGGGGAGTCTGGTGGGGCAGCGGGTGCTAACCACGGCCACCCACCTGCGGACTCTGCTCGTTGCGCTGGCAGCGCTCGTAACCGTATACACGTTTGGCCTTGCCCCGCTGGCCCAATCACTCCTACGCCTGCCAGACCTGGCCCGCATCTTCGCCAGCGGTCTCATTATTGCGCCGCTGGCCTTCCTCATGGGGATGCCGTTTCCCACGGGCCTCAAACAACTAGGCGTCCGCGCGCCGGGGCTGGTGCCGTGGGCCTGGGGCATGAACGGCGTCTTCTCGGTGTTGGGCTCCTCGGCGGTGATCGTCATCAGCATGGTCAGCAACTTCACGATAGCGATGTTGGGTGCAGCGCTGTTTTATGGCGCCGCGATGCTGACCGTTGGCGCGCTGTGGCGTGTGAGCGTGGCCGAATCCCCGGCCCGTCCACTCGTCGTGACTCTGGGCGAAGCGGATGCAGTGTAAAACTGAGAACGAAAGGATCGTCATGTCCGAATTGAGTGTTTCCCCAAAACTGGCGCGTGCAGTCGTGGTGCAGATGGTGTTGGCGAGTGTGCGTGAAGCCTTAGCGCTTTCAACGGAAGCGGGCGCTGATCCGGCGGCTGTTAATGAAGACACCTTTCTGATCGGCCAGGGGGCGGTGCTCGATTCGATGGGGCTGGTCACGGCCATCCTCGAAATCGAACAACGCCTGGCCGACGAGCATGACGTGATGATCGTGCTGGCCAACGAGCGCGCTATGTCGCAGAAGAACAGCCCGTTCCGCTCGGTGCGCTCACTCTCCGATTACGTGCTGCAACAAATCAACGCCTCGTGACTCCTGTTGTCGCCGACACGCCAGTAGTCGCCATCACCGGTACCCGCAAAGGGATTGGCCGCTACCTCGCCGAGCATTTTCTGAAACAAGGCCTACGGGTGGAAGGTTGCAGCCGCACCGCGCCGGAGTGGCGCGCGGAGGGTTACACCCATCATTTGCTGGATGTGGCTGACGAAGCCGCCGTCAAAACGATGCTGGCCTCCATTCAAAAGCGGCACGGGCGGCTCGACATCCTCATCAACAACGCCGGCATCGCCTCGCTCAATCACAGCCTGCTCACCCCGCTGGCCACTGTGGAAAAGCTGATGGCGACCAATTTCATCGGCACGTTCCTCATGTGCCGCGAGGCTGCCAAGTTGATGCGCATGCACAAGTATGGCCGCATCGTCAACTTCAGCACCATCGCCGTGCCATTGCGGCTGGAAGGCGAGGCCATTTACGCCGCCAGCAAAAGCGCGGTGATGGTGTACACGCAAGTGCTGGCGCGCGAACTGGCCGAGTTCGGCATCACCTGCAACGTGGTCGCGCCGACACCGATTGACACCGACCTCATCCGCAACGTGCCCAAAGAAAAGATCGACTTGATCCTGCGGCAACAACCCATCAAGCGGCTGGGGCGCTTTGAAGATGTGGCCAATGTGATTGATTTCTTCGTCAGGCCCGAGAGCGATTTCATCACCGGGCAGGTGGTCACCTTGGGAGGGTTGCATGGGTATTGATTGGCTGTTCGAGCGCATGAACCAGTGGCGCGCGGATACGGCGCTGGTCTGGTCGGATCAAAGAGTCACATACAATGACCTGTTGGACGGCGTAGCGCGCTGGAACCTCATCTTTGCCGAGCGCGATTTGCGGCCCGGCACAGTGGTGGCGCTGTGCGGCGACTACACCCCGCAGGCCTGTGCGCTGCTGCTGGCCCTCATCCATCGCGGCGCGATTGTCGTGCCGCTGACCGCCGCCGCCGAGGTGCACCGCGCCGAATTCATGGACATTGCTGAGGTCGAGGTCGTTATCAACTTTGATGGCGAGGACGACTGGAGTTGGGAGACCCGCACGGTCACCGTTGTCAACCCGCTCACGACGCAATTGCGCGCGGCGGGTGAGCCGGGCCTCGTGCTCTTCTCCTCCGGCTCCACTGGCAAGAGCAAAGCGGCGCTGCACAACTTCTCCTTCTTGCTTGATAAATTCAAAGTGCCACGCCAGCGCATGACGACGCTGACGTTTCTGCTGCTTGATCACATTGGCGGCATCAACACCCTGCTGTACACCGTCTCCAACGGCGGCACGATTGTGTCGGTGGCCGCGCGCGATCCCGAAGTAGTGTGCGCAGCGATTGAAAAGTATCACGTCGCGATGTTGCCGACCTCGCCCACCTTTCTCAACTTACTGTTGATCTCTGAGGCGTCCACGCGGCACGATCTCTCATCGCTCAAGCTCGTCACCTATGGCACCGAAGTGATGCCGGAGAGCACGCTCACGCGTGTGGCCGAACTATTCCCGACTGTGAAATTGCAACAGACCTATGGCCTGTCCGAACTTGGCATCCTGCGCTCGAAGTCGCGCGACAATCACTCGCTATGGGTCAAGGTCGGGGGCGAAGGCTTCGAGACAAAGATCGTGGATGGCATTCTGTGGGTGCGGGCCAGGAGCGCGATGCTCGGCTACCTCAACGCGCCCAGCCCGTTCGACGCCGAAGGCTGGATGAACACCGGCGATATGGTCGAGGTGGACGGCGAGTACATCCGCATCCTCGGGCGGCAAAGTGAGATCATCAATGTCGGCGGGCAGAAGGTGTACCCGGCGGAGGTGGAAAGCGTCTTGCTGCAACTGGACAACGTGCGCGATGTGACCGTCGCCGGCGAGAAGCATCCCATCACCGGCAACATCGTCACCGCGCGTTTCAATCTGTTTCAGCCCGAAGAGGTGAATGAGTTTCGGAAACGCGTGCGCGCGCATTGCCGCCAGAAATTGCCCAGCTTCAAAATCCCCGCCAAAATTGAGATCGTGGACGCGGAACAGTTCAACGCCCGCTACAAACGCATGCGGAAGCGCGAGCCGGTGGGTTAGCAACGACGTGCGTCGGCATCGCTTTTGGATCGGCTTCGCGCTGCTGGTGACCGTCGTCGTCATGGCCGGGTTGGCTTTCAACCTGTGGCGCTCGCTCTCGCTGCGGCAACCCTGGGTGCACGTGCCTGGCCCGTGCGTGGATGGCGCTGTGCTGACTGTGGTGGGTGATGAGTGCGGGGGACGGGGAACGACTTTTGATCGCGACCAGATTTACGCCCCGAGTTTGATCAAAGACATCGCAACCGAAACCGTGCCCTGTGGCGAGTGGCCGGTCGGGACAACGTGCTATCGGCTGTGGTACGTGGGTACGGTAGGCGAAGAACGTCGCATCGGGTACTCTCTATCAGCCGATGGTCTGAACTGGCAACGCGTCCCCGGCCCCGAAGCAGGCGGGAGTGTATTGGCGGCTGGCCCCCTGAATAGTTTTGATAGCGGCGGCGTTTCTATCCCAGTTGTGTTGAAAGATAACGGGATGTTTCGCATGTGGTACATCGGCCTCAACTCCGACAATCACCCGAATGGCGTGGGAGTAGCGCGTTCGACCGATGGATTGCACTGGGTGCGGGAAAGCTCAACCCCCGTGCTGCGCGAGTCCGGTATGGACGGTGCGTTTGATCAGGACGAACTCCCCACGCTGACGGTGGTCAAAGACCTGGCGACGGTTGAGGCCCCGTGTGCGGAAACGGCGCTCGGTCAAGATTGCTATCGCATGTGGTACGAGGGTGTACGTTACGCACCCGACTACAAATTCAGCGTGGGGTATGCGGTATCGGCGGATGGTTTGCATTGGACGCGTGTAATCGGAAAGGAAGCCGGCGGGGCAACCTTGAGCGCCGGTTGGCCGCGGACCTATGACGCCAGATCGGTGGGCGTGCCGCACCTTCTCAAAGACGGCGCCCTGTATCGTTTGTGGCATGAAGCCTGGGCGCACGATGGCGCTTTCGGTTTGGGATACGCCACCTCGACCGATGGCGTTGCCTGGATACGGCCGTCGCCCCTGACGCCTGCTTTCACTGGCGCGGACGATCCAGGGATGTTTACGCCCGACGATGTCTGGGCGACGCGCGTACTTAAAGAAGGTGTGCAGTATCGCATGTGGTACACCATAAGCTCGCGCCCGAATGCACGCCGCATCGCAGTAGCAAAGATGACGCCTGGCGCGCCGTTCAAGACAATGGCGCTCAGGCGTGAAGGGCAGACTTTTGTTCTCTCGTTTGAGAGTGCGCAGGCGGCGCCAGCTGGAGGAAGTGTGCTGGTCACCCTGCCAGCCGGATGGAAGGCGCAACCTGAAACTCTCAGCGGTTTCGGCTCGGAAGCAAGGGCGGCCTGGGAACCCAACGCCGTCACCGACGCCGAAGCGCAGGGTGTGGCGCGCGGCGCTTTGCTACTTCGGCTGAAATCGACCGTCGCGCCCGGATTAAAGGAAGTTCGTTTTTCAATCGTCGAGTCGAGCGCCGCCTTCACCACCCCGGCGGTGCTTTACCTCCAAACTTTCAGCGCCAACGAAGTTTTGGAATACGGCTCAGTCGTTCTGACTCTGCCCTGACCCATTCGATACGCCGATCGCGCGCCGTCTCAGCCTGGGTCAGCTGGCCTGAGGTTTGATTCGCGCACCATCTCATTGATCAATTGACCACTCACCTTGCATTCCCGGATGAGTACTCAAGAGGAGAAGTCATGTTGTCCGTTGCCCATTCCTTCGTGATTGTACGCAGACTGTTGCTCGTGCTGATCGTCGCCGCAGGCCTAACGGTGCTGGCGCCATTCACCATTGCACGCGCACAGACCGGCGGCGCTATCACACACACCACGGCTGCCGATTTCAGCGCCGGCTGCGCGGTGCTGGCGGGTACCCGGGTGAGTGACGCGAGTGGGGGCGAGGTGCGTCAGGCCGCCACGCTGGAAGACTACTTTAACGGCACAACAGTAGACACGACACGTTGGATCACTGGCACGACTTATACCTGGTACACCGTCCCGCCCGTTGTCTCCAGTGGAACGGTCACGCTGGATTCGGCGTGGCTCCGCTCGCAACAAAATTTTGGCGGCATACGGCCGCGCTTCTTTGAAGCCTATGCTCAACAACGCATCAATGGCGATGCAGCCGCGTGGCCCGACCTCGGGTTCTATCGCGAGCAACCACCGCTGTTCTACAGCGACGGCGTTTATCCGGCGGACAGCGCGTTACGCATCTTTGTCACCCGCGACACCAACGCCTCCTACGTCCGGGCGCGGGATGGTGACCAGAACAGCCCCTTGACTGACATCGATATCCCGATCCTCGATTTGACCCAGTCTCACTTGTTTCGCATCGAGTGGGATGCGACGGACACTCGCTTTTACGTGGATGGGACCTATCAAGCGACCATCAACGGCATCAACACGCTCAACACCTGGGCGTTTCTGTACGCACAAGAGCCGAGCACCTCCAGCGGAGGGCGCAGCCCGATGCGTGTGGATTGGACGCGGGCTGGGCAATATCCAACCAGCGGCGTATACACCTCGTGCGCGCTGGACGCCGGTCAATCGGCCAATTGGCGCACGCTCACGGCGACGATGAACAATCTCGCCGGGACTGGAGCGACATTTGACACGCGTACCTCGACGGACGGCGTGAATTGGAGTGCGTGGAGTACAGTCAGCGGCAACACCATTGCCAACCCGGTGGGTCGCTATTTGCAGTATCGGGCCAACCTCAGCACCAGCAATGTGCTGCGCTCGCCGGAGGTACAGCAAGTGGCGGTGAGCTACGATCCGGCCGGTGGCCCAACTCCGACGAACACGCCAGCACCTACGTTCACTAACACGCCGCTGTCGCCGACGCCAACCAGCACGCGCACCCCGACGCCCACCGCGACGTTTACGGCCACGCCGCTGCCTGACCTCATCTTCGCGGATGGATTCGAGTCCGGTTCATTCTCGGCGTGGTCGTCCGCGACGACGGATAACGGCAGCCTGAGCGTCTCCCCGGCTTCCGCCCTGATCGGCGCGCGCGGGATGCAGGCCAATATCAACGACAACAACGTGATTTTCGTAACGGATAACACACCCAATTCGGAAACACGCTACCGCGCGCGTTTCTACTTTGACCCCAACTCTATCCCAATGGGAAACTCAGATGCCCATTACGTCCTCTACGGCCTCAACGCGTCCAGCACTGTGGTGCTGCGTATGGAGTTCGGGCGTGTGAGCGGTGCGTATGCGCTGCGTGCCGGTATCCGCAATGACGCCAGCGGTTGGACTACCAGCAACTGGGTCACTCTGACCGATACCACGCATTTTGCAGAAATTGATTGGCGCGCCTCCACGGTTGCTGGCGCGAATAACGGTGGGCTGACGTTCTGGGTGGATGGGACACAGCAGGCGAACTTGACCGGGGTGGATAACGACACGCGCCGCGTGGACCGCATTAACCTGGGGGCGGTAGGGAGCATCGATAACGGCACGCGCGGCGTCACGTTCTTTGACGCGTTCGTGTCGCGCCGCAACACTTACATCGGGCCGGACGGGACGCCGGTGCCCACCTCGACGTTCACACCCACGCCCACCTTCACGGCGTCGCCGACGAATACTCCGGCGCCGCCCACCGCGACAGCGACACGTACATCTACATCGACCAACACTCTGACCATTCCGCCCACCGCTACGAATTCACCGACGCCGACCAATACGCCACTCCCGCCGACAGCGACGAGCACGCCCACGCCGACAAACACACTCATCGCGCCGACGGCGACAAGCACACCGACCAACACGCCGCTGCCACCCACGGCAACGAATACCCCACTCCCACCGACGCCGACCAACACGCCCTCCAGCGCCAACTACGCCCTACAATTCGACGGTGTGAACGATGTCGTGACGACCGGACAGGTCGTGGGGACTGGTCCGCTGACCATTGAGGCCTGGGTGCAACCGGCAGCCGCCAACGCTACGGGCGTCCTCATCGTAGGTTCTGATGACAACACAGGCTGGTCGCTCGAATTGAGCAACGGCGCATTGACTTTCTGGGTCTCGACGACTCAAGGTTGGCAGTTCGTTCAGCATCCGACTGTCCTGGCGCAGAACCAGTGGACGCACGTCGCCGCAACTTACAACGCTAACGTCATTCAGGTCTTCGTCAATGGCGCTCCCGCAACGGCTGTCAACGTGGGTACGCTGACTCAAGGGCCCTGGCTGCGCTTCGGTGGCCTGCCAGGCTACAGTTACTTCAGCGGGGCTTTGGATGATGTGCGCACCTCCAACAACGTACGTTACACCGGAGCCTTCACCCCGCCCGCAACACTAATCGTTGACGGCAATACGCTGAGGCTGTGGCGCTTCACGGAAGGGGCTGGCCAGACGGCCCTCGACTCTGCGACGGGCGCGATGGCTACACTGGGTCAGTCGGCAGGGGCGGCTTCCGACGATCCGCTCTGGGTCGCACGCTAGGCCGGCGCTATTGATGTACAGCCCTTCACGACGCGCCGCAAGCGGTGTTGTGGCGCGTCGTTCGTTAGTTGGACGGCAGTGATCACCGCTCCCATCTAGGACTAACCGGCTACCCGCAATGGATTTGTTTCTCATCGCCTTTTGTGTCGGAAGATGCTAAATTTCGCTCGCTCGTCTGAAGGTGACCAGCCGTGGGGCTGATGCTGAATCCGTTATCAAACTGATCGTTCTACTCGCCCGCCTTTATTTCTACCCGCTGATGTCGCCTCATTTTTCCAGCACCCTCAAGTTGGTAATCAGCAGTGGCGTGTTTTTGTTGGTAATGAATCGGATGTTGGAAGTGGCTCAGGTGGCCCGGCCCAATACCGCCTACGCCCAGACTGGAGGCAGCCATGTCCACACCACCCCTGCTGATTTCAATGCCGGTTGCGCCACTCAGAATAATGTGAGTGTGAGCAATGCGGCCGGCGGCGAAGTGCGGCTGGCCGCCACGATGGAAGATTACTTTAGCGGCTCAGTCATCAACACTGCGCGTTGGCTCACCGGCACAACCCACACCTGGTACACCGTGCCGCCCAGCGTTTCCGCTGGTGTGCTGACCTTGGATGCGGCCTGGCTGCGTTCGCAACAAAATTTGGGCGGTGTTCAACCGCGCTTCTTTGAAACGCGCGCCCAGCAACGCATCAACGCCTACCCGGCGGGCTGGCCCGATCTTGGTTTCTACCGCGATCAGCCGCCGCTCAGCTATGGCAGCGGGCCTTACCCGAATGACAGCGCGCTGCGCACCTTTGTAAGCACCGATATCAACACGACCTTTGTGCGTGGTCGCGACGGCGATGGCAGCAACCCGCTGATTGACATCAACTTGCCGACGATTGACCTGACGCAGTATCATCTTTTCCGCATTGAGTGGGAGGCCACCGAAGCGCGTTTCTACCTCGATAATCAATATCAGGCCGCCATCACGGGAACGAACACACTTAATACCTGGGTGCTTCTGTATCATCAGGATCCGAGCACCCAGAGCGGTGGTCGCAGCCCGATGCGGGTGGATTGGGTGCGGGCCGGCGCGTACGCCGCCGGCGGCTTCTACACCTCGTGCGCATTGGATGGCGGCCAGAGCGTGAACTGGGATGTGCTCACAACGGTGAGCAGTCTGCCCGCGTCAACCAGCATCTTTATGAGCACGCGCACTTCAAACGACGGTGTGAGTTGGTCACCCTGGGTGGCCGTGAGCGGGACGGCGATTGCCAGCCCCGCTGGTCGCTATCTGCAATATCAGGCTGAGGCGGCCACCACCGACCCGCTGCGTTCGCCCGAGTTGCAACAGGTGACGGTGTGTTACAACTTCGCTTGCTCGCCGCCGACCAACACGCCGACACCGACGAGCACACCCACTAACACAGCGACCTACACGCCCACCGCAACACCGACCAATACGCCGACAGCAACACCGACCCACACACACACGGCCACGCCCACCAATACGCCCACACCGACGAACACGCCAACAGCCACAGCGACCCATACGCCCACCGCAACACCGACCAAGACACTCGTCAGCGCCATCCGCCTTTTCCTGCCTCTCGTCCAGCGTTGATCGGCGCTGCGCGTTCAAATGGATCTGACTTACGCAGCTGAGCCTTCGCGGCTCGCCCTCACCCCGGCTCTCTCCCTCTGGGAGAGGGAGAAACGCCCGGAAAATTCGTGATCGCTCCCCTCTCCCAGCGGGAGAGGGGTTGGGGTGAGGGCGAAATTTCGGCAACTGCGTAATTCCCGATGGATTTAATGAGGGTGCGCTATACTCGCTGGCGTGGAGGTTGATTATGAAAGTACACCCATACCTGAAAAACTACCGCTGGCTGGCCTTGGGCTTGCTGATGGCCGGTGCAGCGTTGTGGCCTGTTGCCGGTTCATGGGCCCAGGGTGCCTCGGTCTATCTGCCGCTGATTTTCAAAGGAACTGGCAGCGGCCTGGCCCTGCGCTTCTACGGTCATGGCACGGGCGATATTGACCGGGTCAAAATCAAAATTGACGCGCCCGCCGTTCCCGCTGATGTGGGCAGTGGCGCGTTCACTCTTGAGTTTTGGATGAAGGCCAACGCCGCCGATAATAATGGGAGCGCGGCGTGCAACACGAACAGCGGCTGGATCACCGGCAATGGGATTTTAGATCGTGATGTGTTTGGCAACGGCGACTTCGGCGATTATGGCGTGGTGTTGTCGAATGACCGCATCGCCTTCGGAGTCAGTGTGGGCGGCAATGGTACGACACTGTGCGGCAACACCATCGTGGCGAACGGGCAGTGGCATCACATCGCTGTGACGCGCAGCGGGGGTACATTGCAAATTTATGTTGATGGTCAGCTTGACGCTCAACTCACCAACGGCCCCACCGGCAATGTCAGCTACAACGACAATCGCAGCACGAGCTATCCCAACAGCGATCCGTTCCTCGTCATCGGGGCCGAGAAGCATGATGCCCCTCCTCAGGGTGCATATCCCTCGTATAACGGCCACTTCGATGAACTGCGCATCTCCAACATCCGCCTTTACACCGGTAACTTCACCCGCCCATCCGCGCCGTTCACCACCAACGCGAACACGATGGCGCTCTATCATTTCGACACCGGCCCGGCGGGTGCGTGCACCGGCACGGTGACCGATAGCTCCGGCGCGGTGGGCGGCCCGAGCAACGGCGTTTGTAATTACGGCGGCTCCGGCTCGGCCGGCCCGGTGTACGTCAACGACACGCCCTTCCCATGAGTGGGACAACGCAGCGCCAACCACGACTCTCACGCCGCCGCTTTCTTCAAGTCGCCGCCCTCACCGGCGCGGCGGTGGCCGTGCCCACGGTCGCGGGCGGCGTCGCTTTGTGGCAGGCCTCCAGTGGCGAAACGCCTCCGCAGGTCTCGCCGTATCTCGATCGTGCGGCGTGGCGCTGGTCACCGGACGCTGTGGCGCGGCCTATCCTCGTGCTCACCGGTTCATCCATCAGCAACCCGTTTGGCCCGTACTTGGCCGAGATATTATCCGCCGAAGGCCTCAACAGTTTTTATCTCGGCGAACTCGCCGCCCTCACCGCCGAGGCCGCGCGCCAGTTCCCCGTGCTGCTGTTGGCCGAAAGCGAAGTCAGCGACACTCAGCGTGAACTGTTAGTCGATTTCGTGACTGGCGGTGGACGCCTCATCGCCTTTCGTCCCGACGCGCGGCTGGCTGAGGCCCTGGGCTTCAAGCGCACTGGCGACCTCACCGCTGAGGGCGATATACAACTCGCGCCCGATACACAATGGGCGGAAGCCATGATTAGTGGCCCGCTGCAATTTCACGGCGAGGCCGATCACTACGCAGCGGCTGAAGGGCTGTCGCATGAAGTGGTGGCGTGGTTGGCCGGCGAGCAACCCGCCATACTGGCTCGCACGGTCGGCGCGGGGCGCGCGGTGGTGTTCGTGTTTGACCTCGCCCGCAGCGTGGCGCTCACGCGGCAGGGCAACCCGGCCTGGGCCAATCAGGCCCGGGCCAGCCGCGACGGCAATGTGCGCGCACAGGACATGCTCGCCGATTGGGTGGATTTGGAGCGCCTGAGCGTGCCGCAGGCCGATGAGCAGATGCGGCTGTTGAGCCGGCTGATCACTGATCTTTTGTCGGACACGCTGCCTTTGCCGCGCCTATGGTATTTTCCCTCCGGCGCACCCGGTTTACTCATCGCCACCGGCGATTCGCATCAGAATCCTGCTGCTGCAATCGAGGATGTGCTCACTCGTGTTGAGCAGCGCGGCGGGCGGATGAGCGTGTATTACACACCGCCGGTAGATGGCGAGCTGCGGCGAGCGGTGCGCCGCGCGCGTGGCCTTGCCGCCGGGCTGCCCGTCGTCGGCGACCGGCTGAGCGGCGCCATCCCCACCCCGACCCAAATCGCTGCCTGGCTTGCGCGCGGCCACGAGTTTGGGATGCATCCCTATGTGGAAGACGGCCTTGAGTTGGGGTGGGCGCGCTACTGGCAGGAGTTTACCGGCATGGGCTACGGCCCGGTGCCGCCCACCGTGCGCACACACCGCATCCTGTGGACCGGGTGGGCCGAGACCGCGCGCACGCAGGCCGCGCACGGCATCGGCCTCAACCTCGATTACTACCACTACGGCACCTTCCTTCAAACGCCGGAAGGCGCGTGGGCCGAAGGGTATATCACTGGCAGTGGTCTGCCCATGCGTTTCGTAGATGAGCAGGGCCGTGTGCTCAACGTCTTTCAACAGTTGACTCACCTCGTGGATGAACACTTGATGAAGATGCCGTGGGGCAGCGGTTGGGTGGATTTGAAACCGGAGGCCGCGCTGGAAGTTTCGCGCCGCGCGTTGGAGCGCGCCACGCGCGCTCCCGGTTGGGCCGCGCTCGGCGCTCAGTTTCACCTCGACCCGTTCGCGTTCGGTGGCGAGTGGGCCGAGAACTTTGGCCGCTGGTTGGACGGCACGCTCGACCTGGCCGCTGAATACGGCGTGCCGGTCTGGTCGGCGGCTGAATGGTTGAATTTCATCGAAGCGCGTGACGCCGCTACCTTCGATGAATTGCTGTGGCGCGACAACCGACTGAGTTTCCGGCTCAACGTACCGGAGGCTGACGGCGTGCAACTAGCTGTGATGGCGCCGCTGCGCGCCGGCGCGACCGAACTGCGTGAAGTAAGCGTGGATGGGCAGCCGCTTGCGTTGGGAGGCAAACGGCGCGTGGCTGGGATTGATTACGGCTGGGTAGTTGTGGACGCGCGGCCACATACGGTGGAGGTGTTGTATGCATAACCGACTCTATGGCAGTCTGTTGGCTGTGTTTGTTGTGGTGGCGGGCTGCGCCCCCAGCGCCCCGCTGGGGCAGGCCCCTACGTTCGCGCCACCCACAGTGACGACCGGCGTGTCGGAGCCGCCCACGGGCTATCCCGCTGCTCCCACGCTGCCAGCAACAAACACACCCGCCAGCTACCCAGCGCCGAGCGCCGCGCCCGGCGCAACGTCTACCCTCGCGCCAACGACCGCGCCCGCTGCGTCCGGTGGGGCTGGCTTTGCGCTGCGCTTCTTCGGTACCGGGCAGGGAGATGCGGACCGTGTCAAAATCCCGCTGGATACCCAGGCCGACATCGGCGCGGGCGACTTCACGTTGGAGTTCTGGCTCAAAGCGGCACCCGGCGAGAATGCTTCGGCCAGCGCCGGCTGCGGTTCAACCGATGGCTGGATCACGGGCAACATCGTCTTTGATCGCGACATCTGGGATGCCGGTGATTTCGGTGACTACGGTTTATCGCTAGCCAGCGGCCGCGTGGTGTTTGGCCTGGCTCAGGGCAAAACCGGAACAACGATCTGCGGGACCACCGACGTGGCCGATGGGCAGTGGCATCACGTCGCTGTGACGCGCGCTGGCGCGACCGGCCAGGTGCAGATGTTTGTCGATGGCCGGCTCGACGCCGAAGGTGAAGGGCCAACGGGCGACGTCAGTTACCGCGATGGCCGCGCGGCGGCACGGGCCAACGACCCATTTCTCGTCTTCGGCGCGGAGAAGCACGACTACGATCCGAGCCAATATCCCTCGTTTCGCGGCTGGCTGGATGAGGTACGGCTGTCCACCATCATCCGCTATACCGGCGATTTCGACCGGCCAACGACGCCTTTCCAATCAGATGAGGCCACCGCTGCATTGTGGCACTTTGACGAGGGCGCGGGGGAAACGCTTATCGACTCCGCGCCGGGCGGCGCAAGCCTAGGGCAAGTGAAAGTCGGCGGCCCAAACAACGGCCCGCAATGGACAATGTCCGATGCTCCCCTGATCGCTCGCCGGTGACGATGGACGATGCTGGAACTCGCCCCGCAGTTGACGGCCAACGCTGGGCCTGGGCTGCGGCGTTGATCAGTGGCCTGGCGCTGGTGGGATTCGTGGCGGTGGGGTTGCTGGACACGCCCGCGACCGGCCTGCCGCAATCCTCTCAGTTTCCAGGCAACGACCTGTTCGTTTATTTGCGGGCTGGCGCTAACGTCGCGGGCGACTCTTCGCCCTACGTCAATGGCCCGTGGCCGGATGCCGGCGTCTATCATTACAGTCCGTTTCTCGCGGTGGCGTTGAGCTTACTGTTTCGCAATGGGGTAGATGAGTTTCCGCTACGCGCGGCGACCTATCTCTATTTTGCGCTGGCGGTGCTGGCGCAACCGCTGGCCTGGTGGATTTGGCGCAGCGTCTTTCGCGCGGTCCATCTAAGCCGGGCTGACAATGCGATGATCCTGTGGGCGCCTCTATGGCTCGTTTACAGCCAATGGTTTTTCGACCTGACGTATCTCAATGTCAGCACGTTCTGGTTGTGTTTGGCCGGCGCTCTCACCTGGGCCGTGTTGCGCCAACGCACCGGATGGGTGGTGCTGCTTGTGGTGGTCATTGCGTTGGCGAAACCCCATCACGTTTACCCGTTGTTGATTCCAATGCTACTCGGGCAATGGCGCTGGTGGCTAAAAGTGGTGACGGCGAGCGGCGTTGGATATGGGTTGACCATTCTGATGACCTTTTCCAGGGTTGGGCCTGATTTCGGATTTGGTCTTTATCGGGACTACCTCGATCATTTGCTGAACATCGCCGAGCGTTATCCCTGGACCGATCACATCTTCTACAACCACTCATGGCGCTCAATTTTGTATTGGCTGTTCGGTTTTCAAACCTGGGTTGGCCCGGCGGTGACGGCTATTCGTCTGTTGTTCCTGATACCGGTGCTGTGGCTGCTATGGCGATGGTGGCAGCGACCGCAACTTGGCTCTGAACGCCGATCACAACTCGCCCTGGGGATATGCTTCGCCGCCCACCTGTGGGCGCTCATGCTGGTGAGCGATTTGTGGGAAGCGCAGTTGTTGATTGTGGTCTTCGCTTACCTGTTGGCGTTCGGCGGGCCGCTGATAGGCCGCTGGGCGATGCTCATGATGGTGCCATTTAGTCTGCTGAGTGTGGCGCAACTGGCCGGCTGGTGGATTGCCCATCAACTGGGCCGGTCGTTCACCGATTTCGACGTGGTGGCGCGCCTGCCCGTCATTATGCTAGCAGTGATTGGTATTTATCTGTTGTTGTTCACCGTCCTTCGATCTCATTTGAAGACCATAGGACTGATACGCCATTGAACCTCGGTCAGGCATGATTTACTGTCCACTTACGGTGCGGCTGTGGGCATGTTCGGATTTTCCAGCCGTTCCTGGAGGTACGAGATGAAGTTTGGGCTAACTGTAAATACGACGTTACGTCTGGCCGGGCACTCCAACCGGCCAGGTGTGTTATACCGGCTAGGGCTGTTAGCGGGGGCCGCGCTGGCTGCGCTCTGTGCGCTGGTGGCCGGGCAATCGGTGTTGGAAATAACCTGGACGCCCCTGCCCGTGGCGCGCGCCAACGGCGGCATTTCGGGCGTCATCACGCACACCACCGTGATCGACTTCAACCAGTCGTGCGTGGTGCTGCCCGGCGTTCAGGCCAGCCCGGTGTTCACGACCGTGGAGGTCATTTCAACGGCGGGTGGCGAATTACATCTTCCACCTACCTTTGTTGATTACTTTGAAGATGGTGTGCTGGATTTGACGACGCGCTGGATTACGGTGACTGCGGATGTGGGCGGGGGTGAGCCTATCCTAAATGGCACTCCCGTGGAGGCTAACAACTACGTTACACTTGATAATACAGCCATCCGCTCACAACAAGTTTTCATCCCATCTTTCGGCGTACGCTTCTTTGAGGGCCGTGTTCGCTTTCAAGATGTCATCAGCGCTCAAATTAGCACCTCCGATGTAGGCTTCGGGCGCGAGCAGCGGTCTGGTTTTCCGCGTGTGAGCACGACAGGAAGCCGGTTGATCATCGCCGACGCCGACCAAAATCCATTCGCATTTTATGCCTGGGGCCGGGATGGCGATGAGACCCAGCCGTTGCTGGAGCGGGAATTGACACCGGTGCCGGACTTCACCACCTTCCAGACCTATCGAGTGGAGTGGGATACCGCTTCAGACGAGACACGGTTCTACGTCAACGGCTCAGAAGTCAGTGCGCC
>JBQTJD010000289.1:0-7594 GCA_052387475.1 Anaerolineales bacterium
ACGAGGCAGAAGTGACTGTTGAGGAAGAAGGGGACTAAGACCTCTGCTCGGCACAAACTGACCAATAAAAACCGTCATACCCGTGAAGGCGGGTATCCATATCTATGATCTGGACTCCCGCTCCCCATTTGCATGGGGACAAATTTTGCGGGAGTGACAAGGGCGTCCGATGAGGGCGTAAAAATAAAGCGGCCTGCTCAAGTGAGCAGGCCGTTGTCATTGCCCGATCAGTTTGGCGACCTCCCGGCCTCGGTGGCACGACCCATGCTATGTGCTAGCGCAACTAATGTTGCGATTTACTTTTTCTTAACGTCCATCATAACGCTGCCACCAGTTCTGACTTTCGTTCGTGGGCCGTAATGTTTGCAAAGACTATCAAAAACTATCCTGAATCACAGCTTGTTTTGAACCTTAATAGACTCGATGCGCCAGGATTGTCCTATTTAGAACTTTGCCAACACTGGTTATAGAAGGAACATCTATGCCCGCTCGGATCCTCATTGTTGATGATAGTCCAGTCACAGCCAAAGCGGCCCAAATGTACCTGGACGCGGCCGGTTATCAGGTTGAGCTTGCGCTTGATGGCCCAACCGCCCTCAAAACCGTGGAGAAGTTCAGACCCGAATTAATCTTGCTTGATGTGGTGATGCCGGGGATGGACGGCTTCGAGGTCTGCCGTCGCCTGCGGCAGATGACCTTCGCGGCCAGCGTGCCGATCCTCATGCTCACCAGCAACTCGTCTATCGCAGACAAAAAGACCGGTTTTGAAGCGGGAGCAGACGATTACCTCACCAAGCCGGTCGAAGCTGTTGAACTGCAAATGCGAGTGGCGGCGCAACTGCGGCGAGTACAGCGGTCTACGGCTGAAGCGCCGCAATTGGCTGCGAGCCGGACCGTCGCTGTTTTCAGTTTGCGGGGCGGCGTCGGTTGCACCAGTCTGGCCGTTAACCTGGCGGTTGGACTGAGCAAATTGTGGGGCGTGCCGCTCCCCTTGCTCGATCTGGCGCGTCCGGTCGGTGTGTGTGACTCAATGTTGAACCTGAAGCCCAGGCATCGTTTGGACACGTTGGTCGCGCGGCCCTACGAAGAAATCGACGCAACCGTCATTGATGGCTCACTCACCCCACACGAGAGCGGCCTCCATCTGTTGGCCGGGTTTGAGGACCCGGTGTTGGCTGAGCAACTCACCGACAAAATGGTCAATATAATGCTGGAGCATCTCCGGCAGCAGCATCCGCTCGTCGTCATCGATACCGCCCACGACCTCTCTCCAGTAACGGTCGCCGCACTCGACCAGGCCGATGTGGTCGTGATCCCGATCGCGCCCGATCTCAATTCCATCCGCCTCGCTCACACCGCACTGAACATTTTCAAATCGCTGGGCTACGAAGAGAAGGAGACGATCCTGGCGCTCAACTGGACGTTTCCCAAACAGGGGCTCGCGCGAGCACAAATTGAAAAAACCCTCAACCACCCCGTTCAACTCGTCATCCCGTACGCCGAGAGCGTCTGGGTGAACGCCATCAACGTGGGCGTGCCGCTGGTGTTGGCCGATCCGAAGTCGCCTTTGACGGCGATGCTCGAGGATACGGCCTGGCGTATCAGTGACCCCCGTATGCGACAGGCCCAACCCGTAACGCCGACCCCTACCTGGCAACGTGTGACTCAGCGCCTCAAAGCGCACGATGCTCAATTGAAAGTTACGGCCAGACCATGAACTTGCATCAGCATCACCCCCGCGTAAGCGAGCGGGGCCAGGGGCTGGTGGAATATGCGCTGATCATTGCGCTGGTTGCGGTGGTCGTCACGGCGACGTTGGCCTTGTTGGGACCGACTCTGGCAAACGCTTTCCGCGGTGTGGCGAGCGGCGTCTCACCGTCAGCGGCTGTGGCGACGAGCACCCCCGGACCGGGAAGCACACCGACGTCGCAACTGAACGTCATCACCAGCGTCTCGGCCGTCCGGACGGGCCACGGGCACGGCAACACAGTCTTGGTGACGATCGTGGTGTCGGTCAGTACGCTCGTCACCGTGACCGATTCGCAAAACGCCGCGCCGGTGCAGAATATCCCCTGTAACGGCATTTGCCTTATCCCGTTGGGCGGGGCTGGACCAAACGCGGGCACCGTCACCGTGACGGCCTCCGCCGGTGGGACGCGTACTGCTTCCTACCCGGCCAGACTCTGAGCGCTAAGCCATGACCATATCCGATAGCCCCAAACTTGAATACGATGCCAGCGGCCGGCCGCCTGAAATAAAGCCGCCGTGGCTTAAACGCTACGGTCTGAGGGCGTCCTTAATTGCCTTGATCATGATTTTCACCGGCCTGACCCTATTTGGCCTGGTTCGTGAGAAAGACGTGATTAATAACCAGGGAACACTTATCGGACAAGTGGTCGATCCTCAGGGTCAGCCCCTGCCTACCGCGCAAATTTTTGTGAGCGGTGTTGAGACGTGGACGACCAGCGATGACGCGGGCCGGTTCCGGCTGGAAGCCATACCGGCCGGGGAGCACGAAGTCACCATTGTGGTCAATCCCACCACGTTTGATTCCACGACCGATGAGCCTATCGAACCGGTAAGCCAATTGCTTCACATCCCAACCGGCCAAACGATTGATGCCGGTGTGATTGTGTATGGGCACACTCCTTAAGCTCCGCTGGTTAACGTCATGCAGTGCGGCGAAGTATCCCTGTCTCCGCAATGTCGCAGGATGAGCGTTCATTGATCAATCGTAATCCTATGCCGGCTGAAAAGACGCTACACCAATGGGTTGTTTTCCGAGTTGTGAGTCGCGAGTACGCCTTGCGGTTAGAGCATGTCGCGGAGGTCTTGCGGATGGTCGCCCTCACCCCCACACCAGAAGCGCCGGCCTGGCTATCGGGCCTGATCAACCTGCGTGGCCGCGTTATCCCGGTGATTGATGTGCGGACGCGACTGGGCCATCCCCCACAGACGCTCGGCCTCAACACGCCGATTGTGGTCGTGAAAACTGATGACCAGCGTGAGGTGGGCTTGATCGCTGACGAAGTGGTGGAATTGCTCACGCTGCCTGCCGAAGTGGTCACTCGACCCGATGCCATGCTGGGCGCCGCTCACCCCGTTTCGGCCACCCTCCACATTGAAGGTCGCTTGATTGTAGCGCTCGACCTGGAGCGTTTGTGCGCCGGTTCCGAAAACCTGGCCCTTGTTTGAACGATGACGATGATGACGTCGCTTGCGAAGCCCAGCCTCACCGAAGCCGACTATGTCCGCTTCAGTGAATTGGTGCGCCAAGCGAGTGGGTTGGAAGTGCCGGAGACGCGCCGGTTTGATTTGGCGCAGGCTATAGCGCAAGCGCTCACCGAGACGGCTGCGCCAGACACGCACACTCTGTACCAATTTCTCAACAAAGAGCGTGGCCGGCCCGCCCTTGAGACCTTGATCGAGGCGCTGACCATCGGGGAAACGCATTTCTTCCGCAATCGGCCGCAATTTGAAGCTCTGACGAAACATATTCTGCCTGACCTCATCGAACGGCGGCGCGACGTACGGCGATTGCGCCTGTGGAGCGCGGGCTGTGCCTCGGGTGAAGAGGCTTACTCGCTGGCGATCCTGATTGAATGCTTGATACCGGATCTAGATCAATGGAACGTGCATATCCTCGCAACCGACATTAATCGCCAGGCCCTGGCGAAAGCCCGGCGTGGAGTCTATAGCCCGTGGTCTTTCCGAGAAGTCCCGCCCGATATCCACGAGGCGTTTTTCATCCACCGCGAACGAGAGTTTGAAATCGCGCCACATCTCCGTGACTGTGTCACCTTTGCCCATCTCAATCTGGTGGAGGATGTTTATCCCTCTCTGTTGACGAACACTCAGGCGATGGACCTGATTCTGTTCCGTAACGTCCTCATCTATTTTCGTGAAGCAACCACCCGGCAAATAGTCGGACGACTACACACTGCCTTGGCGGAGGGCGGTTGGCTGGTGGTCGGCCACGCCGATGCCTCGCAAAGTGTCTTCCATCAATTCGCCGTCCGCAACTTTCCGGGCACCGTCGTCTATCAAAAACAGCCGTTGACCACAGAAGCCGCGCTTCCATCGGCGCGCCTGCCAGAATTGCGGCCCATCACGCTGCCGCGTCAGGCGCTTCCGCCCAAGCGAAACGCAGTTGCCCTCACAACGAAACCTCGTCCGGCTCCGAAGCCGGCAGCGTCTTCTGCAAGTGCGCCTCCCACTCCCCTGGCTGCTTCAACCCCCTATCATGATGCCCTCGCATTGTGGGATCGGGGCCAACTGGATCAGGCGTTACGGCAGCTTGAGGCGCTGGCGGCTGCCCATCCCCGCGAGGCGCAGGCGTCGTATCTCGCGGCCAAGATTCAGGCCAATCGCCAGCAATTTGAAGCGGCGGAGAGGCACATCCAAACCTCCCTCCAGCGCAACCCGCTCTTTGCGCCGGCGCATTATTTGCATGGATTGATCCTGCAGGAGACGGGCCGGCTGGATGCAGCCGTGGAAGCGCTGCGGCGCTGTATTTACACCGACGCACAATTTGTGTTGGGTCATTTTGCGTTGGCCGGCTTGCTCGCGCGCTTGGGGCAAGCCGGGCGTACGCAAAAAGCGCTCGACAATGTGATTGATCTACTCGCCAACCGCCGGCGTGATGAACTGCTCCCGGAGGGAGATGGCCTAACGGTGGGACATCTATTGGAACTCGCGGCGATACAAAAAGAACTCAATGATTGAACAAACTCAACACTCGGCCCACCTGCAACGCATCCTCGAAGAGCGCGCCCGGGCGCTGGCCCGTGCTCCGAAAAGTGAAACTCCCGGCGAGACCGTCGAGTTGGTAGTGGTGGCCCTGCGCCTGGAACGTTATGGCATAGATGTTCAGCATGTTCAAGAAATCCAGCCTCTGGCGGGTCTGACCCCCGTCCCCGGCTTGCCTTCATTCTGGATGGGTGTAGTGAACTTGCGTGGCCGTCTGCATCCCGTGTTGAACTTGCGCCGCTATTTGGGGTTACCAGCGGCGACGTCAGATGAGGGCAGCAAAGTCGTCCTGGTATCGGCGGCCAATTTGAATGTCGCCCTGTTGGTAGATGACGTGCCCGGCGTGCGCCGAGTACCGCAGACCGAGATCGGTCCGCCCCTGACTGAAGCCACAGATGTGCAACGGAATGCGCAATGCGTGCGCGGTGTAACACCCGACTTGCTCGCCGTGCTTGATCTGGAAGCATTGCTGGCGGATTCCGAGTTGGTCGTACAAGAAAAATCTGTTTGAGCAAAACGGAGGTGTGAGATGGAAGTGACACGGACAATGGCGCCCTGGCGGCGGCTAAATTACCCACAGAAGTTCATGCTGATCGGGCTGCTGTTCGTGGTGCCGCTGGTCGTCACCCTGTACCTGCTGGTGGCCGAACAGAACATCGCCATTGATTTTGCGCGCAAGGAAATCCAGGGCGTGCTCTACCTGCGCCCGCTGCGCCATTTGTTGGAAGACCTGCTGCAGCACCGCCGATGGGTGAACGCGGAGGCGAGCGATGAGCGCCTGCGCTGGCAGAGCCAACTCGATCAGGACTTCAGCACGCTGGCGGCCACTGATGAGAAGTATGGGCTGGCACTGGCGGCGAGCGATGGGGCCAACGCGTTGCAGGGTCGCTGGCAGGCGCTCAAACTGAGTAGTGGGCCACTGGATGTGACGGCCAGCGACTCGCAACATACGCAGATGCTGAGCGAGTTGCAAGCCCTGATCGGGCAGGTGGGCGACACGTCCAACCTGATTCTCGATCCGGATTTGGACAGCTACTACGTGATGGACGCGGTGCTTCTCAAACTGCCGGAAGCCCAGCGGCTGCTGGCCGACCTGCTGCTGTTGAGCGAGCAGGTCGCGCGCCAGCAGACGCTGAGCGCGGATGAACGCACCCAGTTGATCGTGCTCACCGGGCTGTTGCAGTCCAACCGCGATGGGCTGAACCGCAACGTGCTCAACGCGCTGCAGGCCAACCCGACGGGAGACCTGAAGCCGCTGTTGGCCGCGCCGCTGGCAGGCACCACCGCCGCCACCGATCGGTTTTTGGAGTCGATCCGGACGGAGTTGGTGAATGCGCCGAGGATTGTGGTGGGGCCGGAAGCGGTGGCGGCCTCGGGCGAGGCGGCGTTGCGGGCGAGTTTCGAGTTCTACGATGCGGCGTCCCCGGCGCTGGAGGGGCTGTTGCAGGCGCGGGTGGAGCGGTTCTATGGGCGGCAGGTGAGCGTCATCAGCTTTGTGCTGGTGTTTGTGGTGGCGGCGTGTGTGGTGGGGCTATTGGTGATGCGAGCCATCAGCCGACCGCTGAGCGCGCTGACGCAGGTGGCGCAACGGCTGGCGCAGGGCGAGATGACGGCGCGGGTGCTGACCGTCGGCGAGGATGAAGCCGGCCAGGTGGGCCGCGCCTTCAACCACATGGCCGAACAACTCGAAGCGCTTATCAGCCGGACGGGTGAGGGTGTGCAGAGCATTGGCTCGGCGACGGCGGAGATCTTGGCGACGGTGAGCGAGCACACGGCTAGCGCCAACCAGCAGTCGGCGGCCATCCACCAAACCAGCGTGACGGTGGATGAAGTCCGGGCGGTGGCCGAGCAGGCGGCCCAGAAAGCCAATGGCGTGGCGGAGGTGGCGCAGGAGTCGGTGCACGTTGGGCAGGATGGGGCGCAGGCGGTGGACGCCATCCTGCACAGCATGCAGGACTTGCGCGAGAAGGTGCAGGCCATCGCCCAGGACATTCTGGCGCTGTCCGAACAGACGCAACAGATTGGGGAGATCACCACCACGGTGAGTGACATTGCCGACCAATCCAACCTGCTGGCGCTGAACGCGGCGATTGAAGCGGCCAAGGCGGGGGAGCAGGGCAAGGGCTTTGCGGTGGTGGCGGCGGAAGTGCGCAACCTGGCCGAGCAGTCCAAGCAAGCCACGGCCAAGGTGCGGGCGTTGCTGGGGGACATTCAGAAGGCCACGCACGCGGCGGTGCTGGCGACCGAGCAAGGGAACAAGGGGGTGGATGCCGGGTTGGGATTGGCGCAGCGGGCGGGGGAGGTGATCGGGCAGTTGATCGAAGCCATCCGGCAGGCGGCGCAGGCGGCGCAGCAGATTGCGGCGTCGGCCCATCAGCAGAGTGTGGGGATGGATCAGATTGCCCAGGCGATGGGTGAGATCAGTCAGGCGACGACGCAGTTTGTGGCCGGCGCGCGTCAGTCCCAGTCCGCCGCCGAAGGCCTCAACGCCCTCGCTCGTCAACTCCAACTCACCACAGAACGGTATCAAAATTAGCGATCCGAGTAGTGCGTCATGAAGTTCAGCGACAATTTCCTACCCGAATTGCTGGCGATCTTTGCGGTGGAGGCCCAGGAGCACATTCAGGCCATCAATCAGCATCTGCTTGTCCTGGAAAAAAGCCCGGACACAGAGCAGGCCGGTTTGGTGCTGGAGGAGATTTTCCGGGAAGCCCATAGCCTGAAGGGCGCAGCGCGAGCCGTCAACCTGGAAACCGTGGGGCTGGTGGCGCACGAGCTTGAAACTCTCTTCGGCCATTTACGTGAGGGCCAGGTGCGCTCCTCGCCGGAGTTGTTTGATCTGATC
>JBQTJD010000290.1:0-2538 GCA_052387475.1 Anaerolineales bacterium
CTCCTCCGGGCGGGGCGAGGCCCTCGCGGGCGTTCGCTGCTGCGAACGCAGCTCAGGGCGACATGAACTGCGTAACTCATAAAGAAAGAAGCTCGCCGTGAGCGAGCTTCTCTACTTGTCCATCCAAAATGATTGAACCGCAGGCTGGCTATGCCCAACCCTGGTTCTTGACGAAATCGGTCAGCATGGGGATGGTGACGGTCTTGCCGCCATAGGCCTGCACGCCCAGGTAGACCTGATATCCAAACAGCACCAGCCCGGTGCAGCACCCGATAAAAAACAACGGGCCAAGCGCCACAGCATTGACGACGCCGATCACGCCCAGGATGAGCGCCTGCACATTGTGACTGCGCAGGAAGGGGCGGTTCTTTTTGTCTTCCATCAGCAACACAATCACCGGCACAATCGGACTCAAAATGTAGATGAGCAAGCCCCACAAACGATCATCGCTTGTCACATCACCCGGCATTCCCCCGCCGCCCATGGGTTGATCAGTCATTGTCGTTCTCCTTGAAATGGTTTGATCTGAGTTGCAGCAATTCTAAGTCATTATCAGGGGAACGCAAGCAGCGTGCAGTGCGGGGTGCATTTCTCAATAGTGGCCGGTTTGCTCCAAGCCCGCGTCCTCGCGGGCGTTCCGACCGCGGGGACGCGGTCGGAGAGCAGCTGACCAATATTCTGAAATGCACCGCAGTGCCTATGCTAGAATGCCGCGCAATGCCCCCGCTGAGCACAGCCCGCATCGTCTTCATGGGCACACCCGAATTCGCCGTGCCCAGCCTGCGTGCGCTCAACGAACATGCCAGCGTCGTGGGCGTGGTCACACAACCCGACCGGCCCGCCGGGCGAGGACAGAAGTTGATCGAGTCGCCCGTGAAGCAGTGCGCCGCGAGTTACGGCCTGCCGGTGATACAGCCGGCCCGGTTGCGCGAGCCGGAAGCCATGGCGCAACTCACCGCCTGGCGTCCCGACGTCATCATCGTGGCTGCGTTCGGGCAGATTCTCCAGCAAGCCGTTCTCGCTCTACCGCCGCACGGGTGCCTCAACATTCATGCGTCGCTGTTGCCGCGCTGGCGCGGGGCCGCCCCCATCGCCGCTGCCATCGCCGCCGGTGACGCCGAGACCGGCATCACGCTAATGCAGATAGACGTGGGATTGGACACTGGCCCGATGCTGGCCAAACGCGCCGAAACCATCCGCGCCGATGACATCACCGCGACGCTGACCGCGCGGCTTGCCCTGCTCGGCGCGGAGCTTCTCATCGCCACGCTCCCACACTACCTGAGCGGTGCAATCATCCCTCAACCCCAAGACAACAGCCTCGCCACCTACGCGCCGCAACTCAAAAAAGAAGACGGTCAACTCGATTTCACACGGCCCGCGCTGGAACTCGCCCGCCAAGTGCGCGCCTTCACGCCGTGGCCGGGCGCGTTCGCACGGTGGAATGGACAGCGGCTGAAAATCCTGCGCGCCGCTGTCACGGAGGCGCGCGGGGAACCGGGCGCGTTGCTAACGACCGAGGCCGGCCCGGCGGTGGCCTGTGGTGAAGGTGCGTTGCTCTTGCTGGAAGTGCAGCCACCGGGAAAGCGCCCGATGACGGCGGCCGATTTTGTGCGTGGCGCTCGCCACTTCCTCGGCGCGCGTTTGGAATGAAAGATGCCTGATCAAACGAGTGCCGTTGGCAACTTCATCGATTGGCTGGTGCCGGACCAAATTGATTTGCGCGCCGACCTCGCCGGGTTGCTCGACCGCTTCGGCGATGGGGTGCGGCCGGCGCTGTATGAGTTGCTGTGCGATACCAAGGGCAAATCGCGCTCAGCGGCCAGCCGCGCGTTGAAGCACAGCGTGAAAGCGGGCGTCGGGTTGATCGTGCCGATGTTGATGAAGGACTTCAAACTCAATGCGGTTGCGGCGACGGCAGTAGCGACGCTCGTCATCAAGGCCCTCGCCACGCGCGGGCAGGGCCAACTGTGCGCCGAACTGGCGAAGTCAGCCGGGCCGAAAAAACCTAAACGCAAACCGCCGAAGAAACGCGCGGCACGCACATCCACCACCGCCCGCAAGCGCAAACCGGCCAAACGCCAACGCCGATGAAGTGCCTCGTCTTCGGCGCGGGTGCGATTGGCACGTACCTCGGTAGCAGCCTGGCATTGCGTGGCGATGAGGTCAGTTTCTACGCGCGTCCAGCCACGGCGCAAGCCTTGCGCGCCAACGGCCTCCGTATCACGCGACCCAACGGGACGGTGGACGTTGTTGAAGATTTACCGACAATCACCGACAACCTGTCCGTCGCCATTGCTCAGTCACCCGACGTCGTTTTGTTCGCGCTCAAATCCAACGACACCGCCGCCGCCCTGGCCGAGATGCTGGCGGTCACCGCAACGCCGCCGCCTCTCTTGTGTTTGCAAAACGGTGTGGATAACGAAGCCGAGATCGCGCGCGTCTTTGGCGCGGAACAGGTGATTGCGGGAACGGTGACGACGGCGGTCAGCAAGACAGCGCCGGGCCATGTGAGCATGGAACGTGAGCGCGGTGTGG
>JBQTJD010000291.1:0-3538 GCA_052387475.1 Anaerolineales bacterium
TAGCGCGAGATCGAAAAGCTCTTCGAGGCTGCGCCGAATACGCCGGAGGGTGACCGGCTTGAAGTATTGACAACGCTCGTGGAGGCTTACGAGGAAAAAGTTTACGCGGTGCCGGCGCCCGACCCGGTGGAGGCCATCCTCTACCACATGGAAAGTCGCGGCCTAACGCGCCGTGATCTTGAAACCTATATCGGCAACCGCGCACGCGTTTCGGAGATTCTCAATCGCAAACGCCCGCTCACCCTGACCATGATTCAGAGATTGCACAACGAGCTGGGCATTCCTGCAACATCGTTGTTGCGAACCTATTCGGTACGAGGCGGCAAGGTTCGCAAGACATCCCCTTCAGGCAAACGCTCTCGTCAACCTGTAGCTGCCTGAGCGAATTGTTCTTACGAGAAAACTACGTTACCCCTGCGCCTTGTTCGCGGCCTCGCGCCGCTTAGCCCGCAAACCAATCAGCCGCTCCTCGCCGCGCATGAGCCGGGCGAAGTTGGGCCGCAGCGCCCACGCCAACAACAGCACTGAGCCGACGCCAAACCACACAAACGTCCAGCCCATCACATTGGTGACCGCAAGATAGGCAAAGACGAGGGTCACGACGATGGCAGTGACGATGGTCGCCACCGACGCGTAACCGACGAAGTAAAGAATCAACGCGCCCTGAGCGATGATGATGGGCGCCAGCCACGGCCACAGGCCAATCGCCGCCCCCGCGCACGTCGCGCCGCCCGCCCCACCTCTGAACCCCAGCCACACCGGATAGTTGTGCCCGACCACGCTCATCAGCCCAGCCAGTACCATCGCCCACTCGCGCACCGCACTTGGGGCCAATAGCCCGGCTAGCCACACGGCCAGCGTGCCCTTCAAAATATCGGAGGCGGCGGTGAGCAGGCCAACGGCGAAGCCACCGGCCCGCATGGCATTCGTGCCGCCGGTGCGCCCGCTGCCCACCTCGCGCACATCCTTGCCCGTGAACAGCCGCACGTACACCAGCCCCGATGGGAACGAGCCGATGAAATATCCGCCGATGATGGCCAGCGCTAAGGCAACGACTTCCATGAATTCGCCCTCCAAAGATTAGGTGAACAGATCACAGAATTAACCCCTGTAACGCGTAGCCGTTACTCCAAACTGAGATCGACACGAGAGCGCCCCTTCGACTACGCGGCTTTCTCAAAAGCTAACGGCGCATCCTGAGCGGAGGACCGCGTGCTTTTCGCGGGCCGCAGTCGAAGGAGCGCCGCTCCGCTCAGGGTGCTTGTCGAACTTTTCTCATATTCCACACAGCCGTTACTCCACAATCTCCACTGGCACTTCGGTCACCGTGCCGTTCTCAATCCGAAACGCCCGCCCCACCCATGCACCGCGCGCATCGGCTGAACAGATGAGATAAAGCGACTCGGGATAGTAGGCTTCGGCGATGTCGGTCGGCGATGGGACGGACGGGCCGGCGGGATGCGAATGATAGATGGCCGTTATCTCCCAGCCACGCGCTTCGATCTCATCCATCGTCCGAATCTGTTGCTCCGGCTGCATCTCATAGGCCACCGGGCTGCGCCGGATGTTCTCAATTGGATAGACATGCTGAACGACGCCCCCCACCCCAGCGAGCAGGCCACAGGCTTCGTTGGGCAGTTCGCGCGTCAGTTGCTCCGTGACAATGTGCCATTGGGTCTGAGTCAAAACGAGCGTCATCACTTGAGCGCACGCGTATGAATGCTTTGATAGCGGCGAACGAGGGTGCTGTCATCCACCATGCGTTCAAACCGCTGAAGCCAGTTCAAGATATAAGCCTCGTCGAGTCGCTGGCCCTGACGCTCAATCACGCGTTCGACGTCAATATCGTCCTGAGGCCGCTGCGCCAGGATTTTCAAAATAATCAAGTCCTCCGCCGTGCAGACACGAACCGCATAGCCCGGCGCCAGTTCCAGAGTGCGTGCTCGTGCGATCAGGATTTCGTCGAACTCTATATCCGCCAATTGCACATCAATACGAACGCCCGCTGAATTGAGAATAAATAAGACGCCGTTCTGACGCAGGGCAGCCTCGGGGTCAGCGTGCAGAAAACTGTAACCGGTCTTCAGCACATCCAGCAACTTCTGTCTTTCGTCTCGGTGCAATAGCACCTTGATGTCAACATCGCGTGTGACCCGCGCGCGCGCCCACGCCCCGACAGCCATCCCACCGATCAGCGCCGACAGAATACCGGCTTCTTCCAAGCGTTGTTGCAGTTCTGCGTAAGCTTTGAGTAGATTTTCCAATGGATCACCTCCCCACTCCTTTACTTTGAGCCATCGCGTTTGGACCCTGTACAAATGATCCGCATACTCCGAACCGAACTGGGCCATGTCCCGTTCCAGCCATGGGTCAAACTCCTCGCGCAGCAACAGGTACTCGCGCGCGCCTTCTTCAGGCGACATCGCGCGGAGCCGCTCAACCTCCCAGGCCCTTACTTCATCCCAATTTGTATTCCACGCTGAACGCCGGCGCGTGCTCATGAAGTGAATTATACCCGTACTCTTTTCCCAAAAACTGGGGCTTGACGCGGCTATAGCTTTAGGTCTATACTCGGACAAGTTTTAGGCGTGCCTAAATTTTCATTTCGGAACTTCAAACATGATCTCCCGCGCCATCGAAGATTACATCAAAACCATCTACGAAATCGAAGAGGATTTTGGCGCGGTCACCACTTCCCTGCTGGCCGTGCACCTCAACGTCAAGCCGGCTTCGGTCACCGGCATGGTGCAGAAGCTCTCCAAAGAGCGGCCCCGGCTGGTGAATTACGAGCGGCACAAAGGCGTGACGCTCACCCCCGCCGGGCGCAAGATCGCGCTGGAGGTCATCCGCCATCACCGCCTCATCGAACTATACCTTGCCGAGGCGTTGGGCTACGAGTGGGATCGCGTGGACGCGGAGGCCGAGAAGCTTGAGCATGTCATCTCCGAGGAGTTTGAGGACAAGATCGCCGCGCTGCTCGGAGACCCAACCGTTGACCCGCACGGCGACCCCATCCCCACCAAAGAGGGCGCCGTGGCCGAGCCGAGCCGGCTGGCGCTGAGCGAGGTGGAGCCGGGGCAAATGGTGCGCGTCACCCGCGTACGCGATGGCGATCCGGCCTTTCTGCGTTACCTCACCGAACTCGGCATCGAATTGCAATCGCGCCTCTCGGTCACCGAACGCTCGCCGTTCGATGGCCCACTACACATTGCGGTCGGTCACACCGCGCATGCGTTGGGCCGCAACGTCACCGATAAAATTTTTGTGGAGGTAGAGTAGCGATGCCGATGACGCTAATTCAAACTACCGGCCTCCTTGCCATGCTGGGCGCAGTGATTTACGCCATCGGCGATGTGTTGATGCTGGCCACCAAAGCCAACCTGGCCGATTACCCCAACCTGCAACCGCACGCCAAGCTGCTCTCCGGCACGGAGCGGATGGTGGCGTTGCCGTGGTGGCGGTTGATGTGGGGCGGGCTGCTCGGCGTCTTCGCTACGCCGCTGCTCATCATCGGACTGTGGACGTTGTACTACGGGTT
>JBQTJD010000292.1:0-5443 GCA_052387475.1 Anaerolineales bacterium
CGGGGATGTCCAATGCGCGACTCGCTATCCTTCCTGCCACAACGCATTACAATATCTTCTTCTCACCCACGCTGGCATCCACCGTCACGCCATTCTTGGACGCGCCGATGCCCCAAGCCAAGTGACCAGGCCCGTTCAAACTGTAGGTTATTGGGCTATCGCAGAGTGGCCGCGAACTTGGCACAGACGTGCCGATTGGATGGCCTAACCGGCTGCTGATGCTAGCGTATGGCGGATGGCTGATGGTCGTTGCCTGGCGTGCAGTCCAGTTGAAAGGATAATTCTATGAAAAAAGCAACATTGAAGGATGACATGACCCCCTCGCAACGCATCAGCAACCAAATCGCAGAACTCGCCGACTGGCGCGGCAAAATGCTTGCACGACTGCGCAAACTCATCCTCGAGGCCGACCCCGGCATCACTGAGGAATGGAAGTGGGATACCCCTGTGTGGTCTCACAACGGGAATGTGATTGCCGCAGGTGCTTTCAAAGACCATGTGAAGGTGAACTTTTTCAAGGGCGCTTCGCTGAGAGATCTGCACGGTCTCTTCAACGCCGGCCTTGAGGCAAAGGCCACACGCGCTATTGACCTCCACGAGGGTGACAAAGTCAACGAGGCCGCCTTGAAGGAACTCATTCGCGCCGCCGTCGCCCACAATAAATCCGGCGGCAAAAAGAAATAACCGGCACAAGCGATGTTCGCCGCGCTCGGTCGTGATGTGGACGCAAAGCGGTTCGTCAACGGGTTATCCTATGGTAAAAGCAACGATTGTGCCTCCGCGAGAGGAAGCCAGGATGACTAAGACCCGGCAACGACGCATCGAAGAGGCGATCAGCATGCGGCAAGATGGCCGAATCTAGCGCTGAGTGACGTGCCGCCGCACCATGCCCTTTTGTCTGCATCAATCGTAGCAGACAACCACTAGGTGAAAGTAACCGTATCGGTACGGCTTAATGCCGACGACGACCCGATCATCTCCTCGCCAATAACTCACCGGTCTGCGGGCTATTCGTGTCCCAACCCTTGACAATGGCAGTCACGGTGTTGAATTTCAGTGTGTTCAAAACGCCCTGGTTTTCCATTCCGCACTTCTGCCTTATCGTCTTTGTTCAAGCCTACGATGTATTTCTTCGCCATTGCCAACTCCTTCCCGGCTTTTGGCGAATTTTAACTATCAAAACTTATTTGATGAGGTATTAATATTCGCCGTCCGCGAGGACGCGGGCCTGGAGCGGTTGTGTGTCATCAGCGTGAAATATCTAAACGCGGCAAGCCACGTTGCGGAAACGATGCCGCCCACGGCAGCGCCACGCACACGGCATTGTAGCGAGGCGCGTTGGCAAAGGCGCGCGCCGGTGAGATGCTGGTATTCCACCACAAACCCACCTGCCCACTGCGCGCCCACACGCACATCGGCGTGAGGCCGGCGGTGGCGCGGTCGATGCGGGCGGCGACGACCTGCGAGGCCATCGCCAAGCCGGTGCTTGCGAGACAGCATGCCAGCAGCGGCACGACGAGACAAGTCATCATCCAACGCTGCACCCCGCGAACGAACATCACACACCTCCGCCTACGGCCACAACGTCAAGGTGTCCACGCCGGCATCGGGCCACTCGACCCGCCACAGCACGACGACACACAATGAGCCTGTGCCCGGAGCGCGGTCGGCGGCGCGGACGGGCGGCACGAAGGCGTTCCACCACACTCGTACGCGGTTGCCCACCAGCCGAAAGCACATGGGCGTCACCGTGCGCGTCACGCGCTGCAATCGCATGGCCAGCAATTCTGTGCCAATGACCACGAGCGGACACGCCAGGCACAACATCAACATGGGGGCTATCACCAGCCCAACGGCCAGCGTTCGTCGTGGATGGGGTCTGAGCATCGTCAGCGACCTCCAGTGTTGTGCTCACGGAGTCACCCAAAACCCCGATTGCGGAAGGGGGTCGGGGATAAAGGGGATGCGGCTGCATGCAAAGTGCGTGACGGCGATTGGCACCGGGCGGTATGGGCCCCAACTTCCCGCGTTGCCGAATTGCCCCGGCGAGGACCACCACATCGCCGCGTGCTGGCGGTGCATGTCTAACCCCACGCACACGCGTGAGAAGTAGGCGGAGTTGAGGCCCAGCCTCGGCGCGGTGACGTTGGCGAACAGCGGCCACCCGCACGCGATGGTCATCATCATCACCATCAGCCCGAGGGCGGCTACAACACAGCCACATTGCAGCGGGCCGCTCAGACGCTCAGGCCGCTTAATTGCGCCACCTCCTGCTCAATCAACCGCACCAAGTCCGCGATGTTTTCCTTCAGCGTCGCCTCCCACACTCAACCTGTCCAACGCACACAGCAACGCGAAGTCGAGTTCACCATGCTGCGCCGTTTCGTAGCCACGTTCGGCAGCCAGGCCGCGTTCACAGAGCGCCTGCCACAACAACTCGCGCTCCTCGCTTTGGATGATGAGATTGTTACTCACAGGCTTTCATAGCCTATGGCAGACGTGCAAGCACCCTGTGGGTGGGCTGCCGCATGGTCCGCAATTATCACCCATCAAGAATCGCAGCACCGCTCCCTTCAAAGGCGAGAGATTTGCCTTACCTTGAGTTTTCCATTACACTGGTCGATAGGCGTCTGGTTTAGTTAATCATTGAAACATGATGGGTAACGGGTGCCGCGCTTTCCATCACTCGTAACTTTCTCATGCCTACTCCCAAAAGCGACCTCGCTGGCCTGACCCTCCTTGGCCGCAACGCGCAACCCAATAAGAAACTAGAAACATTTCCTAACCGGCATCGGGGTCGGCGCTACATTGTTACCCTCACCTCGGACGAGTTCACCTGCGTCTGCCCAGCCACCGGCCAGCCGGATTTCGCTACGATTGCCATCAAGTATATGCCAGACAAGCGGATCGTGGAGTCCAAATCACTTAAGCTCTACCTGTGGTCATATCGCGACGAGGGCGTCTTTCACGAACACGTGATTAACACGATCTGCGACGATTTGTTGAAGGCCCTCGACCCGCACTGGATTGAAGTCACTGGCGCGTTCAAAGTACGCGGCGGAATCAGCATCACGGTGGTGGCGACGCACGAAAGGAAGCCGCGCCGAGTGCGACCAGCCTCCATGACTCGAAAAAATCGCAACTCGCCTTAAGCCCCACCTGACTGCTTCGCGCCCACATGCTCCCTCTCCGACTGGATGTCCCAAAGGGATGCTTCAAGAAAGGAAGGGGAGAGTTGAAGCGATATGGCGTGATGTGGCGTGTGAGTGAAGTTAAGGTCAAGAAATAAATGGATTAGAAATGCGCGACTATCGTTACTTCACGGTTGTCACTACGGTTTTCGTGACCTGCCTGATCATCTCCAACATTATCGCCGTGAAACTCGCGGCGTTCGGGCCCTTGTTCTTGCCCGCTGCCGTGATCATCTTCCCCATCTCGTACATCTTCGGCGACATCCTGACTGAAGTATATGGCTACGCCCGCGCGCGACAGGTGATCTGGATCGGCTTTGGGTGCAACCTGCTTGCGGTGCTCGCGATCTGGATCGGGGGCGTGTTGCCAGCTGCACCGTTTTGGACGGCCAATGTGTATGACTCGCCTCGCGCCGCTCAACAAGCCTATCAAGCCATCCTTGGCTTCACGCCGCGCCTGCTCGTGGCTTCGTTTACAGCTTACCTTGTGGGTGAATTCCTCAATTCATTCGTCCTGGCCAAACTCAAAATCGCTTCCGCTGGCAAACAGCTCTGGCTCCGCACCATCTCGTCCACGCTCGTCGGGCAATTGGCTGACTCGGGCATCTTCATCTTAATCGCCTTTGTGGGCAGCCTTCCCGGCGCAGACCTTGGCCGACTCATCATCACCCAATGGCTGTTTAAGTCTGCCTATGAGGCCTTGGCAACGCCACTCACGTATCTGATGGTGAACTTTCTCAAGCGGACAGAAAAAGAAGATTACTACGACCGGGACACGCGCTTCACTCCCCTTGCGCTCTAATAATACTGAGCCTTACGCAACATGTGTCACGTCTCACACAGTGTGTAGGATTGTCAGTGAACTAACACTGCTGCCTCGCCTTATCGCTCCAATTTCGTCGTCGTGGTCTGTCGCCCAAACTTGGGCAAGTCCACGCTGATGAATTATTTCCTCGGGCGGAAAATTCGGGTAGTGTCCCTATAACGGGTACAGGCACTTTTACAAGCTGATCGCCATCACGACACCGTTACCCACCATATCATTCTGGATGTGGAGGTATGACGGCGATGGATGACCGAACATGTTACTGTCGAAACCCTAGGTGCCAGCTGTATGGTGTCGCGGGTCGATGGGCAGGTTTGAGAATTCGGGGACGACATCGACAAGCGGTCCGCTATGCGTGTCAGGCGTGCGGCCGGTTGGTTTCGGCGCGAACCGGCACGGCGTATGCCGGAGTGCGCACCGAGTTGAAGACCTATCTGCGCGGCGCGACCGCTTTGGCCGAGGGCCTGAGCATTCGTGCGACGGGTCGGCTGCTGGGCGTGGATAAGGATACGGTCAATCACTGGCTGCCGGGGCTGGGCCGACATTGCCAACGGGTGATGAACTATTTCTTCCGCAACTTGCTGCTGACGGAATGCCAATTGGACGAGTTGTGGACGTTCATCGCCAAGAAGGAAGCGCACCTCACGCCGCTGGAGAAGTTGTACGAAGTCTATGGCGATGCCTGGGTGTGGATTGCGTTCAGCCCGGTGTGCAAACTCGTGCCGGCCTGGGTGGTGGGCAAGCGCACGCTGGCCCACGCGCGCAGGCTGGTTTTTCGGCTGAAATCGGCCACGAATGGGCAAATCCCGTTCTTCACCAGCGACGAGTTGCCGCACTATGCCGATGCGCTCCTGGAAGTCTATGGACAGTTGGTCCAGCCGCCGCGCAACGGCACGCGGGGCCGCTTTCCCAAACCGCGCCGTATCCCGCCGCCGAATTTGTGCTACGCCGTGGTCGTCAAAGAGCGCCAGAACAGTCGGGTGGTTGAAGTCACGACCCGGATTGTGTATGGCACGACCGAGCAAGTCGAAGCCGCGTTGCGCGCTTCGCCTGTCAGCCATTCGATCAACACCTATGGCGTGGAGCGCAATAACTTGACCATCCGGCAACATTCGCGTCGGCTGGGTCGTAAAGTCAATGCCTTCTCGAAAGACCCGGATTACCTGGAGCATCAGTTGACCTTAGCCTTTGCCTATTACCACTTCGTCGTTCCACATCGGGGTTTGCGCCAACGCCTACCCCATCCACTGCCGACCACAGGCCGGAACGGCTCGCCTCGCAAGTGGAAACCGGTTACGCCGGCGATGGCGGCTGGATTGACGGATCATGTTTGGACGATGGATGAGTTGCTCAGCTTTCGTGCGCCACCACAACATCGGTGGTAAGCCTATCTTTCGCCTTGTACCCGTTACAGGGACACTACCAA
>JBQTJD010000293.1:0-2109 GCA_052387475.1 Anaerolineales bacterium
GACGCGCTTGGGCGCGTTGCTCAACAGCAGGGCCTGGGCATCGGTGTTGATGGCGATGAACTCCACGCCACCCATGCCTTCTTCGATCATGCGGTTGACGGCATTGCTGCCGCCCCCGCCCACACCGATGACCTTGATGCGGGCAAACGACTCGGGTGGCGATAAAGGTTGCATTGTCACACTGTCTCCTCTGATCCTGTTAGTGAGCACCGGCTCCCGACGGTGCGCTTTCAAACGTCAGCCACAGATATACAACTAACGTGCCAAAAAGCAAATGGGTCAAACGAGGGACGAAAGACGGACGACGAAAGTAAGCGCCTCTACTTTCGTCTTTCGTCCACCGTCCTTCGTCCTCATGGCAGCAGCCGCTTGAAGAAATCAATCCCGCGACTCAGATCAACCGTGCGCGCGCCCTTGCGCGGCTGCTTGCGGCGCGATGGCGGCGTGGCGCTTTCCTGATGCGCCCAGTGCAACAAGCCCACGCTCGTCGAGTACGCCGGGCCGGTCAACTTATCCACCAGACCTTGCAGATTCTGCGGGCCGGCCACCCGGCACGGTAGGTTGAGCACGCTGCTCGCCACCTTGCGAATGCCGGGCAACTGGCTCGTACCGCCCGTCAGCACGATCCCGGCGGGCAACAGGCCGTCATAGCCCGTGCGTTTGATCTCCTGCAAAATCAGCCCGAAGATTTCCTCGACCCGCGCCTCGATGATGGTGGCCAGGTCGTGCCGCGTCACTTGCAATGGTTGATCCTCGCCGAACGGCTGCACGTTGAAGGATTCATGCAGCGCGACTTCGGTGGCGTTGGCCGAGCCGAAATCGACTTTTACCTTTTCAGCCATATCCGCCGGCAGCCGCAACCCGTGGGCGATATCCGAAGTGAGATGGTTGCCGCCGATGGCGAGCACACCGGTGTGCCAGACGTTGCCGTCGATGTAAATCGCCAAATCAGTCGTGCCGCCGCCGATATCCACCACCACAACGCCCATTTCTTTTTCGGTGTCGCTCAGCACCACTTCGGCGGAGGCGAGTGGATTGAGCACGTAGGCCTCCACTTGTACGCCCGCCGCTTCCACACACTTCGATAAGTTTTGCACCGAGGCGGTAGCGGCGGTGATGATGTGGGCCTCGACCTCGAGGCGGAAGCCGTGCATGCCGAGCGGCTGGCGGATGCCTTCCTGCCCATCCACGATGAAGCCGCGCGGGATGACGTGCAAGACCTCGCGCCCGTGCGGGATGGCGATGGCCTGCGCGTTATCGAGCGCGCGGTCAATGTCGTCCTGCTCGATGCCGTAGTTGCCGCCGCCGATGCCGACCACACCCCGGCTGTTGACCGAGGACACATGCGCGCCGGCTAAACTCACAAACGCTGCGCCGATCTCGTACCCGGCGCTCCGCTGGGCCTTATCCACCGCCGCCGCAATCGAACGGCTGGCCTGCTCAACATCCACGACCACGCCTTTGCGCATGCCCTGCGACGGCTCGAGGCCCACACCGACAATGCGATAAACGCCGGCCTCATCCACATCCGCAATCAGCGCGCAGACCTTGGTGGTCCCGACATCGATTCCGACTAACAAAGGAGACTCTTCCATAACTCTTTCAGTGAACAGTGGGCAGTGAACAGTTATCAGTACCGATGAGTCCGTTGACTGTTCACTGTTGACTGATGACCGTTTACTTCTTGTAGTACGGCGCTTTCAAATTCTCTACACTGATCTGCGCCGGGATCTCTTCCTTCGTCATCAACTCTTCCACGAGGCGTTCGTACACCGCCAGCTTCTGCAACATATCGGTGCCGGTACCGAAGTAACCGCGCCAGCCCCGTCCATCCTGATAACTCAACCCGTGGATCGGGTCGTAGTATAGTTTTTCTATGTTTTGGCGCAACTCTTTCAACTGAATCGCGCCCGCAATCGCCTCCGCCGGTATGGAAGCAAGTTCCGTTCCCGCGTCACTGAAGAGGGGCAACAGGCCGGGCAAGTCGCCGCGCGAGAGGAACTTCTGCCCTTCGGCATCGACCCACCATTGCTTCGGCCCTTCAATCAGCATCACCTTCGGCACGCGCTCGACCACGACCATTGTGACCCTGGCCGGCCACTCCACGGT
>JBQTJD010000294.1:0-2388 GCA_052387475.1 Anaerolineales bacterium
GGCGATATTGGCGCGCGGGCTGGGCGTGCCGGCGGTGGTGAGCGCGCCGCTTAACTTGAACGAGGTCCTGCCGGGAACCCTGCTCGTGCTCGATGGCGGCTCCGGCGAAATCACCCTCGGCCCGACGCTGGCCGAACTCAACCGCGCGCGCGAACGCAAAGCCGAGTGGGAAACGACACACGCCACGCAACTCTCCGCCGCGCACCAATCGGCGACCACGCGCGATGGGCACACCGTCGAGATCGTCGCCAACATCGGCAACGCCGAGGATGCACGCATGGCCGTGAACAATGGCGCAGAGGGAGTCGGACTCTTCCGCACCGAGTTTCTATATCTCGACCGCGACTCGATGCCGACAGAATCGGAGCAGGCGGCGATCTATCGCGACGTGTTCAAGGTGATGGGCAAGCAGATCATGGTCGTGCGCACGCTCGACATCGGCGGCGACAAAGCCGTGCCGTATTTGGGATTGCAGACCGAGCCAAATCCCTTCCTCGGCTGGCGTGCCATTCGCATGATCCGCGAGCGGCCCGACGTGCTGGAGAGTCAATTGCGCGCGCTGCTGCTGGCTGGCGGTGAGACTGACGCGAACCTGCACATCATGTTGCCAATGGTGTCGTCGCTGCCCGAAATTCAGCGCGCGCGTGAGTTGTTCGACTCGGCCCGTGCCACACTGGCTGCCGAGGGCAAGCCGTTGCCCCCGCAACTTCACTTCGGCATCATGGTCGAGGTCCCCTCCGCTGCGCTCATGGCCGATGTGCTCGCGCCGCACGTGGATTTTTTCAGCATCGGCACGAACGACCTCACGCAATACACGTTGGCTGTGGATCGCACCAACGAACGGGTGGCCGCGTTGGCCAGCCCTTATCACCCGGCGGTGCTGCGACTGATCAAAATGACGATTGACGCCAGCCACGCGCACGGCAAGTGGACGGGGATGTGCGGCGAGTTGGCCGGCGATGTGATGGCCGTTCCCCTGCTGCTCGGCCTCGGGCTGGATGAATTCAGCATGGCCCCCTCATCGGTGCCTGCCGTGAAAGACGCGGTGCGCGGCTGGACGCTGCCCGCCGCGCGCGAAGTCGCCGCGCACTGCCTCTCACTGCCCCCCGCGATTGATGTAATTGAGTATTGGAAATCGCTGACGCCGTGATGGCCCCCACCCCCGACCCCTCCCCCGTCGCCAACAACGGGCGACAGGGGAGGGGAGCGCGCCGAATCATTTCAACGAGTCGTAAAATTTCCCAGACCTGTCCCCTCCCCTGTGGCCCGCCTTTGGCCGCGGGGTGCGTTAGGGAGGGCTACCGGCTTCGCATCCATGCTGATGACGCGGTAAACTTGCCGGCGCGTTCACAATCAACCTCAGGAGATTTCATGCCCGCTCCCTCCGACTACGAAAAACTCGGCGCGTTCTACCTCGGTCGCCCGTACGACCTCGCGGCCCGGCAGCCCGCCGGCGAGTTGCTGTTGTACGACAGCAAAGACCTCGTCACGCACGCGGTGTGCGTGGGCATGACCGGCTCCGGCAAGACCGGTCTGTGCCTCAGCCTCATCGAAGAGGCCGCGCTCGATAATGTGCCTGTGCTCGCCATCGACCCCAAGGGCGACCTCGGCAATTTGCTGCTCACCTTCCCGCAACTGCGCGCCGAAGACTTCGCGCCGTGGGTCAACGCCGACGACGCGGCCAAGAAAGGGATGAGCGTCAACGATTACGCGAACGCACAAGCCGAGCTATGGACGAACGGCCTCGCCAGTTGGGGGCAGGACGCCGCCCGCATCCAACGGCTGCGCGACGCGGTGGAGATGGTCGTGTACACGCCCGGTTCGAGCGCGGGGCTTCCGGTCTCCATCCTCAAATCGTTCGCCGCGCCGGATCAGGCGGTGATGGAAGATGGCGAGTTGCTGCGCGAACGAATCGGCGTGACGGCCACCAGTTTGCTCGGCCTGCTCAATATTGTCGCCGACCCGATCCAAAGCCGCGAGCACATTCTGCTCTCGACCATCATCCACTGGTCGTGGTCGCAGGGCAAAGACCTCGACCTGGCCGCCCTCATCGGCCACATCCAAAATCCGCCCGTCACCAAAATCGGCGTGCTCGACCTCGAGTCGTTTTATCCAGGCAAAGACCGCTTCGGCCTCGTCATGGCGCTCAATAATCTGCGGGCTGCGCCGGGCTTCAGCGCGTGGATGGAAGGCGAGCCGCTCGACATCCAGGCCATGCTGTACACGGGCGACGGTCCGTCGCCGGGCAAACCGCGGGTCGCCATCTTCTCAATCGCCCACCTCAACGACGCCGAGCGCATGTTCTTCGTCTCGTTGCTGCTCAATCAAGTCTTGGGCTGGATGCGGACCCAGAGTGGAACGACGTCGCTCAGGGCTATCCTCTACATG
>JBQTJD010000295.1:0-7172 GCA_052387475.1 Anaerolineales bacterium
GGGATTAGGGGTGAGGGATTAATCCCTCACCCCTAATCCCTATTCCTTCGCATACGGCTTCTTCTTATCCACCGCATCAAAGTTAAACGTGAATTGCACTTCCTCATATCCTAATGGATAGTCTTTCCGCAATGGGTGGCCCTCCCAATCGGCGGGCATGAGGATGCGGCGCAGATCGGGGTGGCCGGTGAAGGTCAGGCCAAACAGGTCGAACAGTTCGCGCTCCTGCCAGTTGGCGTTGCGGTAGACGGCGGTGATGCTGGGCAAGGTCGGTTCGTCGCCCGACACGGCGCACTTCACCCGCAGATTCGTCATCCCCGTCATCTCGCGCAATTGATACACAACTTTGAAACGCGGCTATTCGGGATAATCATCGTAAGCGGTCAGGTTCGCCAGGAAGGTGAAGCGCAGGTCGGGCGTCTCTTTGAGGAAGCGCAGCACTTCGGCGATGCCATCCTTGTGCACCTGCACCGTCGTCTCGCCGCGAAACTCCACCACTTCTTCCATGGCGCTACCGAATTTGTCTTGGAGAGCGGCGACGGCTTGCTCGATAGGCGACATTGGATTGCAGATCTCAGATGGCAGATGGCAGATTGAAATCTAAAATCAGAAATCTGCAATCAGAAATCTCTAGGCCCAGGTCTTCAACGTCTCTTTCTTCACCTTCGCATGCAGCGTGAGGATGCCGTGCATCAACGCCTCGGGGCGCGGCGGGCAGCCGGCCACATACACGTCCACCGGCACCACCTCATCCACCCCCTGCACAATGGCATAGTTGTTGAAGATGCCGCCGCACGAGGCGCAGTCGCCCATCGCAATCACCCACTTCGGGTCGGGCATCTGGTCGTACAACCGGCGCAACACTGGCGCCATCTTACGGCTCACGCGACCCGCCACGATCATCAAATCACTCTGGCGCGGCGAGGCCCGCATCAACTCCATCCCAAAGCGCGAGAGGTCGTTCTGCGGCGCGGCAATCGTCGAAATCATCTCGATGGCGCAGCAGGCCAGCCCGAAGAGCATTGGCCACATCGAGCCGGTGCGCCCCCAGTTCACCGCTTGCTCCAGCTTGGTCGTCACCACCCCCATGTTGCCGAGTTTTTGTTCGAGGCCCATATGACGCTCAGAAGTCAGGAGTCAGAAATCAGAATGGCGCTTCTGAATTCTGGCTTCTGACTCCTGACTTCTGTTCACTCCCACTCCAACGCGCCCTTTTTCCACACCCACACATAGCCCACCAGCAGGATGCCGACAAAGACCAGCATCTGCGCGAAGGCGAACGCGCCCAACTCCCGGAAGACGACGGCCCATGGCAGGAAGAATATGACTTCGATGTCAAACAAAATGAAGAGCACGGCGATGAGATAGAAGCGCACGGGCAAACGTCGCACCGCCGGGCCGAGGGTCCGCATGCCCGATTCGTACGGCTCGCCTTTGGGCCGCGTGGGCCGGCGCGGCCCGAAACTATGCCCGAGGACGACGGCAATGAGGGCCAGGCCGCCTGAAATCGCCAGCAAAACTGCGATGGGAAGATAGTCGGTCAGCATAATTATTGCGGCGCTTTGGGTGGAAGCGCGTAGATTTTATCACACGGAATTGCCGTTGCTGCCCGCGCAGGTATCACGAGATTGAATAAAGACAACTCGTGCAGATTATCTAGGCCCACTCGACTTTGAAACGTCGGGGTAAAACACGAAAGCCCGGTGAACCGGGCTGCTGATACGGAGACGCCGCCGCTTCGCTTAGACCGGGGCGTCTCTACGGATGATAATACCGCGAACTATTTCTTGAAATCCATTCATCCCTGGCGAGCATCACCCCAACCCCGCCAGCCAGTCGGTCTCCTTCGCGCCGTTGAGGGCGTAGCCCGCGAGGGTGGACTTGGCGAGGATGAACCGCTCATGGCCGAACATCTCCAGCCGAAGTTCTTCCGGGGTGGAGGCCGCAAACGTCTTTGGCTGGCCGTTCTCATCGAGGTCAAACTGCGTGCGGTGGCAGGCCAACGCGGCCAGTTTGGTGGGCAGCCAGTCGCGGACGTTGATTTCAGTCGTGATGGCCTCATCCGGCACGCCGACGAAGCCAAGCTGCTGGCCGCGAATATCGGCGCGGCGGTCGCGAAACGCAGGCACGCGCTCCATGAAACTGCGCGGAAAAGCCCAGTAATACAGCTTGGCGGGCGTGAAGGCGGCTGTACCCAAATCCACAGTCATATCCCCCGCCAACTCGAAGGCGCGGGTAACGAAATTGCTGACGGCGATGTGGTCGGGGTGGCCGTAGCCGCCGAGCGAGTCGTGCGTGACCAGAATGTTCGCTTTCAATTCGCGAATAAGCCGCGCCACGCCCCGAGCGGCGTCCTCCACCGGAACCTTATCCACCTCGCCATCCTGATAACCGAGAAAGAGCGGCGGCTGAATGCCGAGCTGCTCGCAGGCGCAGGCCAACTCTTGTGACCGTATCTGTCCCAGCGTCTCGCGCGTAGCAGCGTCGTTCTTGATTTGTGCATCGACCCCGTCGCCGCGTGTAGCGCAGGCCACGAACACACGCGCGCCCTGCTTCGCATACTGCGCCAACGCTCCGCCGCACGACCCTTCATCATCCGGGTGTGCGGGCACGGCGAGAATGGTCGCGTCTTGCATCATTGAAACTCCGAGGGAAAATTGAACCGCAAAGACGCGAAGCGCGCTAAGTTTTCTTTGCGTTCTTCGCGTCTTCGCGGTTAGGTTTTTCTCATCCTAAATAATCACGCAGGGCGCGGCTGCGCGTGGGGTGTCGCAGTTTGCGGAGGGCTTTGGCTTCAATCTGCCGGATGCGCTCGCGTGTGACGCGGAAGTGCTGGCCGACTTCCTCGAGCGTGTGGTCTTGCCCGTCTTTGAGTCCGAAGCGCATTTCGAGCACTTCGCGCTCGCGGTCGGTGAGGATGGAGAGGGCGTTGCGGACTTGCTCGCGGAGCAATTGTTGGCTGGCGGCCTCCGCCGGCGCGGGCGCGGATTCGTCCTCGATAAAATCGCCCAGCAGGCTCGACTCTTCCGAGCCGACGGGGGTTTCGAGGCTCATCGGTTCCTGCGCTACCCGCAACGTGCGGCGCACCTTCACCGCTGCGCGCCGCCACTGCCGGTCGAGCGCTGGGTCGAGCCGCTCACCGGTCGCCAGCGCCTTGCGAATTTGCTGCGTCTCCTCCGGCGTGAGCAGATCAATCTCCAGCGCCACTTCCTCCGAGGTCGGTTCGCGGCCCAACTCCTGTTGCAGTTGTCGCTGTGTTCGCATCAGCCGGTTAATGGTTTCGACCATGTGGACGGGGATGCGGATAGTGCGGGCCTGGTCGGCGATGGCGCGGGTGATGGCCTGCCGGATCCACCACGTGGCGTAGGTGCTGAACTTGAAACCCTTGGTTGGGTCGAACTTCTCCACCGCGCGCAGCAACCCGATGTTGCCCTCTTGAATCAAATCGAGGAACGAGATACCTCGCCCGATGTAACGCTTGGCCACGCTGACTACCAAGCGTAGGTTGGCGCGGATGAGAGCTTTGTTTGCCTCGTCGTTGCGTACCGTAACTTCCCCGAACTCGGCGCGCAGTGTCTTCTCGTCGGGCAGCCAGCCGCGAAAGGTGCGTTTTTGGGGCAGCGCAATTTTCTTGCCGCGTTTATCTTTCTTTTGCTCGAAGGAATGTTGCAGCTTGATCTGCGTCTCCTCCGGCAGCAGATACAGAATGGTGAAAATGTGGAAAGCGTCCTGGGCGATCTTGTCCCAGTTGCCGTCTTTGCCCCAATGTCCACTGATGTTCAGCCACGTGCGCAGCACGCTCGATGTGCCCACATTCCAATCGCGCCGCAATTTTTGCGCCTCGGCCAGCAGGGCGGCCAGATCAAGCGGCGGCAATTTGCGTTTGTGCGCCTCGGCGCTCAGATGCTCCCCGGTTTTTTCGAGTTCATCGAACAATTCGAGACAGATGGCTTCATCGGTGGGGAGGTGTTTGTTGCGCGGGTTCGGTTCGTCGGTGATGAGTCGTTGCAGGTAACGTTCGGCCATCATCTGCGTGGCGAGCCAGATTTCCTGATCCGGCCCCAACAGCGGCACCTGGCCGATTTCCTTGAGATACATCCTCACCGGGTCATCGGCCAGCTCGGCCAGTGAGACGTTGGCCTCGTCGAGGCCTTCTTCTTCGATCTCTTCGAGTTCCTCTTCGCCCGGCTCGCCCTCCTCCGCATCGAAGGCCGGCTCTTCCACCTCTACTTCGCCGAGAGGCGTCTCATCTTCGACCGGGACGTCGGTCAACACATCCGGCTCGGAGTCCTCAACGACTACTTCATCGGACTCCACGAAGGGGTCCTCGGCTTCTTCTTCTGGCGTTGACTTGCGTTTGGTCATGGGCGTTACCGGCGCGAATCTTACCACGCGCCTTACAGCGCAGAAGGGGAATTGACTCCCCTGTTTCGGCGGGCCAGTGGGGAGAGCGCGCGATCCACATTCGCCCGCGCCGCTGCCAGCCGTGTGATCTCCGGTTGATACACTTGGGCCAGCGCATCGCCCTGCTCGCGCGCACCCTCCGTCAGAAAACGCAATTGATTAAGTTGCTGGGTGAGTGCGCGCTGGCGTAAACGCAACACCGCGTTCAACAGATCGTCTTTGGATTTGTGTTCGCTCGTCGCGCGCGTTTCTTCGCGCTGCAACGCATCGAGTCGGGCTTGCAGCGCCGGTTCGAGATGCTGCCGCAGATGCTCCAACGGTTCAATCTCCACTTGCTCCAACGCGCTCACCAACACGCTGAAGATTTCCTCCAGCTCCGTATCCGCGAAGTCCTCGGCCAGCAACTTCTCCAACCCGAAGCCTTGCAAGTCTCGATCCAATTGATACAGCGACTCCGGCTGACGCAGTAGCCAGCGTAGACAGTGGGATTCGAGATTGGAAAAATCCTCGGGTGAGCGACTCGCGGCGGAGGCCGTGTGCGGCGTCACCAGCTTTGAGCCCTGCAGGCGCGGCTGAGGCTTCGATAACCCACCGCGAGCCGGAGCTTTTCTGCTTGCCAGAACCGACTCGCTCACCTTCAACGTGCGCGCCAATTTCTGCCGGTACGCATCGCGTTCGATGGGGTTGGCCACGTCATCAATCAGCGGCAGCACGCTGTCGGCCACTTCCGCTTTCACTTTCGAGTCATCAAGATTGCGGCCCCCCGTCATCACACGGATGACGTACTCGACCACCGGCTCGGCGGCCTCCGCCAGTTGCTTCCACTGTTCCGGGTTTTGGCGAATCACATCATCCGGGTCGAGGCCGGGCGGCAGCGTCATCACGCGCACGTCCGCGCCGAGCCGCCCCTCCACCTTCACCAGCCCGCGCGGGTCAAAGGAAATCTCGCCTTCGCGGTCGAGCGCCTCGCGCGCCACCATCAGCCCGCGCATCGTCGCAGTATCGCCGGCCTCATCCGCGTCGAGCGCGAGGAGGATACGCTTGGCGTGCTTCTTCAACAGCCGCAGTTGATGCTCGGTGAGCGCGGTGCCCTGCGAGGAGACCACATTGGCAAACCCGGCCTGATGCGCGGCCACCACGTCGAGGTTGCCCTCGACCACAATGGCCTCAGCCGCATCGCGGATAGGCTTGCGCGCCAGATTGAGTCCGAACAACGTGCGGCCCTTATCGAACAACGCCGTCTGCGGGCTATTCATAAATTTCGGGATCGCTTCGGCTTTGAGCGCCCTCGCCTGAAAGCCCGTCATGCGGCCCTGCTCGTCGCGCACGGGGATCATGAGGCGGTCGCGGAAGCGGTCAAAGTGACGGACTGATTGCTGATTGCTGATTGCTGATTGCTGATTGGACGGCTCTTTCTCAATAATCAATCCCGCGTCAAGCAAATCGTCAATCTTGTATTCGCGGCTTTGGAAATATTTCAGCCCGGCGTCCCACGTATCGAGCGCGTAACCGAGTTGGAACATCTCGATGGCTTTGGCAGTGAGGCCACGTTGCGCGAGGTGGTCGCGAGCGTGTTGGGCTTGCGGCGCGTTCCTGAGCAGGTGGTGATAGTAGTGGGCGGCCGTGTCGAGCAACTGCCGCAGATGGTTGAGGTTGTCATCCTGCTCAACCTGCTCAGGCGTGCGCGGCTTGACCTCTACCCCAGCCAGGTGTGCCAGCAGTTGCAGCGCGCCGGAGAAGTCGAGGCCGTCGCGCTTCATCACGAACTTGAAGATGTCGCCGCCCTCGTTGCACTGCCCGAAACAGCGCCACGTGCCGCTCTCCGGCCACACGGCGAACGAGGGCGTGTTGTTCTTGTGCGCGTGGAACGGGCACAGCCCCATAAAGGCGCGGCCCGACTTGCGCAGCTTCACCGTCTGCGCGATCAGTTCCACCGCATCCAGGCGGGCTTTGACGTCGTCAATGACGGACATGAAAAGAAAGACTGAAGACGCGAACGCAAGCGTTCGTCAAGACTGGAGACTGTAGCGGGGATTATAGGCCGTGTGGCCGATGCGCCACAAGAGGCGGTGCGGGATTTTAAGTGGGAAAGGGTTGGTGTCAGCGGATAAGCACCGGATCAACGGATGGCCTGCGCGATGAGGCGGTTATCCGTTTATCTGTTGTCGCCGCTTCGCTTAGCCGTTGACACCCTCACAGTCCCTTAGCACCGCCAGCGCCCATTCCAAATTCAGAGAGCGCAGCTTGGTGAAGATTTCGACCGCGCGCTGGGCATAGGGCAGACCTTCCGCCTTGCGCCCTTGCCGTGCGAGAGCTTCGGAGAGACAAACAGAATAGTGTGCAATCAACTCCTGACGACGCACACCCTCTGAAAAAGTCAGGGCCTCGCGTGCCAGAGCTTCAGCGGCGGGCCAGTCTTCACGGGTGAGCGCGAGTGAGGCGAGGTTGCCGGTGTAAGTGGCAACCCCTTGTTGGTCATTGATCTTCTTCGCAATCCGCAGGGCTTCGCGGTAGTCGCGCTCGGCGGCGGCGTAGTCGCCGGAGAGCCGCTCAACCCCGGCCAAAGCGTTCAGCCCAATCGCCACATCATCGCTCTCCGGCTCGCGTATGCGATCCAGGTCAAGTGCTTCCTTATAAGTCGCAATTGCCGTCGGGTAATCCTTCTCCAACTTGTGCCCGTGGCCGCGCAGTTGGATGGCGGTGGCCTTCTCGCGTGCGCCCGCATCCCGCCAGTGGGCTTCGGCGCGGGCGGCACTCGCCAGCACCTC
>JBQTJD010000296.1:0-3680 GCA_052387475.1 Anaerolineales bacterium
TTGCCCAGTGACAGTCACCTTTGCGTAAGATGAGAACCTTATTTTCTTCGCACACGCAACACCGCGATCTTGGTGGCATGATTGAACGGCGCCGGATTGGCGGGCAGAGGGCGCGTTACTTCGTAGCCGATGCACTCCTGCGGCACGGGGATGAACTGCTCGATGGAAAGATAGCCGTCGGCGCACAGGGCCTCGAGCGTGGCAACATACTCCGCGCCGCTGACGAAGAGCGCGTTGTTGATGGCGACGAGGCGGCCGCCATCGGCCACCAATGGTCGCACTTTGTTGATTAGCCGGTCGCTGCGGTGCACCAAATCGACGCGGCCTTTGTGCGTGGCGGAAAAGTGCGGCGCGTCGAGGAAGACGCACTCAAATTGTACGCCGGCTTTTTTGAAACCGTTCACGACGCTGAAAAAATCCCCGGCGATGAAATTGGCTTTGTGAATGGGGAAGCCGTTGAGGGTATACGACTCTTTGGCAAGATTGAGAAAGGCTCGGTTGCGGTCGGTATGAACCACGCGCGGCGCGCCGCCCGCCCGTGCGGCGACGCCCAGGCTACCGGTATAAGCGAAGGTGTTGAGCACCGTCTTGCCAGTCAGCTCTCGCCTCGCCCATTCACGCAAGTGACGAGTGTCGAGATAGAAACTCGTGTCTTGACTGAGCCGCAGGTCCAGCGCGTAACGCACATCGTTTTCGACGACGCGCGTATCCGGCTCCACGCCAAAGCCGATCACACCGCGCCGCTCATCTGGCGCGTACGAATAACGAGCTTTCACCAGCACGCACTGAATCCACGGAAGCTGTTCAAGGTAATAGGATCGCGCCACTCCTACTATCGCCTGTCCCTGCTTCGCTGGATCGGCGTGGTTGTGCAGGACGAGCGTGCGCGCATAGATTTCGGCCACGAGGCGCGGTTCACCTTCGAGGAAGCCGTTGAAAAGCCGGAAGGCGGATTCGTGACGCGCATCAGCGCCCGCATCGGCCAGCGGAGCGCGATGCGCCAGCGCGGCGGTGAGGCGTTCCCGCAGGGCGGTGTGTTCCAGGGTGTCGGGTTCCGGGGAAGCGGACGGCATCAGGCCCCCATCACGCCGCGCCATAGCTGCCACAGTCCGAATCCCAACAAGGCGATAGCCGCAACGTAATTGAGCGCGCGCGTCAGGCGCGGGTCGAGCCGGTGCGCGGTAGCGAACAACACTACAAAACCCACCATGCCGCCGATGAGGGCGAGATAAAAGCCGATGCCAAAGCTGAAGGCGTGGCTGGCGGAGAGCGCCCAGCCTTCGAGCAGTATTGGGCCACCGACCGCGCTCCAAAAAATCCACGGGTTGGGGTTGATGGTGTTCATCAGCAATGCATCGGCAAAACTGTGTGAGCGTGCATCGGTCAATGCAGCGTTCTGCATGCGGCGCGCGGTCTGGAGTGCGCCGTAAGCGAGGTAAATTAGAAAAAGCCCGCCGGCGATTTTCAGTCCGCGCAAAAACCAATCGGGGGTCTGGGTGAGCACGAGCAACACCAGCGCGATGATGGGGCCGTCGCTCGCCAGTGGGGTAAGCGTGAGGGGCAGGGTGCGGCGAGCGCCACGATTGAGCGTGTGCGACAACAAATAGGCGAGAAACGGGCCGGGCGATACCGAAGCCGAAAAGCCGAGGGTGAGGCCTTGCGCGAAGAGGGCGAACATCAGCGCATTATACGCGGAGGAGTCAGCGGCGAGGATCAGGGAGATGTTGGCGTACAGGGTGATTGCAAACAGCTCAGGGCAGAAGTAGCACCTTGCCCGCGACTTGCCGGCCCTCCAACAGCCGATGCGCCTCGGCCGCTTGTGACAACGGCAACTTCGCCGCCACGTGGACGGTGAGTGTTCCATCGCCAACCCAATCGAGCACACTGTTTGCATGCCAGAGCAAATCTGCTCGCTCGGCGGCATAGTCGTTTAGCGTGGGCCAAGTGATGGACAGCGAGCCTTTGTTGCCCGCGCCGGTGATGCCCGACAGCCGGTTAATATCAAACGGCGGGATGTTACCGCTGGACAGGCCGAAGATGACGAGATGGCCCCGGGCGCCCAACACGTTGATGTTTTTGTCGAAGGTCTCGCGCCCAACCGAGTCGTAGACCACATGCACGCCCCGACCAACCGTCAGCCGCAACGTTTCCGTTTGAAAATCGGCCTCACGATATTGGATGATGTGATCGGCTCCCATACTTTGGGCTACGCGGGCCTTTGCCTCCGACGAAACTGTTCCGATCACGGTTGCACCGCACCGTCTGGCCATTTGCACGAGAAAGAGACCCACGCCGCCCGCTGCGCCGTGAACGAGCGCCACATCGCCCGGTTGAACACGATAGGCACGGTGCGTCAACACGTGCGCCGTCATCCCCTGCAACAGTGACGCAGCTGCTTGCTCGAAGCTCACCGACTCCGGGATGGGAATGAGCCGTGCCACCGGGATGGCGCTGTACTCTGCGTAGGCGCCGCCCATGTAGCCCGCATACGCCACCCGATCACTCACTGCGAATTCGACCACATCGGCTCCGACCGCGGCGATTGTGCCAGCGCCTTCAACACCGGGGATCAATGGCAAGCGCACGGGATAGGGCTGCCCGGCTCGATGCTGGGTGTCCACAAAGTTGATCCCGATGGCAGCGTTCCGCACGACGACCTCGCCGGTACCGGGTATCGGCGTTGGAACCTCAGTTGGCTCGAGCACATCGGGGCCACCGTGACGGCGAATGATCTGCGCGTGTATCGTGTCTTTCATGGCCTGAGTCACCGGCTGCAGCGCATGATGGTGAGCGAGGCGAAGGCGGCCAGCGCCTGGAGCTCGTCGGCGGAAAGCGATTGGATCACATGTTTGAGCATGGGGCGAAAGTATAGCCAACAATAGCCGATTCGGCAGGCAGACGGCGGCGAACAAATCGGCTATGATTGCGCGCGTTATGGACCTGACACAACCCACTCTCTACCTCGCCCGCCATGCCACGCCGGATTGGACCCGGACGGATCTCTCTTATCACATTCCGCCCGGGCCGCCGCTGGTGCCGCAGGGCGAGGATGAAGCCGCGCAGTTGGGCCGCTTCTTTCGCACCGCCGGTTTGGCGCGCATCTGGGCCAGCCCGCTCGAACGCGCGCATCGCACCGCGGCGATTGCGGCGGGAGTAGCGGAGGTGACGGTGCAGGTGGATGAGGCGCTGGCGGAGTGGCGGCCGGAAGAAAAAGCGGAGCACATCCGCGCGCGGTTTTGGCCGGCCTGGGAGCGCGCCATCGCCCTCAGCCTGCAAGTGGGGCCGATTGCGCTGGTCACTCACGGCGGGCCTATCGGCTTTTTCCTCGATGAGTTGGGTTTGCCGAAAGATACGCTGGCGTATTTCAAACGCACGTTTGACCGCAACAACCCGGCGCCGCCCGGCGGCGCATGGAAGTTAACACGTCCCGCCTCCGGCGAGCCGTGGGATTTAGTGTTGGCTTTTGTGCCAGAAGTGTACCGGAAGAAGCTGGTGGTTTGAAAACTAACGCTGGGGCTAAGCGGCGCGCCTTCAACGTTGGGAATAAGAAGTACGCTTATTTGCGCGCCCGCTTGAGCTGCTTGTTAGGCGGCGTGTACTGGACCGCGTACTCCAAACCGACAATCCCTGTCTTCTCGTAAACTTTGTGGCTGGTCAGCTTCAGCTTCGTCTCCTTGGCC
>JBQTJD010000297.1:0-2088 GCA_052387475.1 Anaerolineales bacterium
CGAGCCAGCCGTGGAAGCCGCGCGATGATAACCGTCAGCGATCTGTATTACTATCCCATCAAATCGTGTCGGGGCTACGCGCTGCAAACGGCGGTGCTCGACGCGCGCGGCATCTCGCACGACCGGCGCTTCCTCATCGTGGATGCGAAGGGCCGCTTCATCACGCAGCGCGAGCAACCGCGCGTGGCGTTGATTGAGCCGTGTGTGACCGATGACTCACTCTCGCTCACCGCGCCGGGTATGTCACCGTTGATGATTGAGACGCGCGCCGCGCGTGAGCGCCGCTCGGTGGTGATTTGGCGTGATACGGTGGAAGCGTTGGATATGGGGGAGGCCGTTAGCCGTTGGTTGAGCGAGTACCTGCGGGAGCCGGCGCGGCTGGTCAAATTCGCCGATGACGTCACCCGCAAGGTGAGCGCAGACTATGCGCGCCGCCCCACCGACCAGACGGGCTTCGCCGACGGCTACCCGCTGCTCCTCATCACGCAAGAGTCGCTCGACGATTTGAACACCCGCCTCGCGGTAAGCGGCAGCGACCCGCTGCCGATGAATCGCTTCCGGCCCAATCTCGTGGTGTCAGGCGCGCAGCCATACGCCGAAGACTCGTGGCAGCAAATCCGCATTGGCGATTTGGTGCTCGATCTGGTGAAGCCATGTGCGCGCTGCGTGACGACCACCACCGATCAGCACACCGCCGCGCGCGGCAAGGAGCCACTGGCGACGCTGGCGCGATATCGCAACAACGAGCGCGGCGCATTGTTCGGTCAGAACGTCATCCACGCCGGGCCGGGCACACTGCACATGGGCGACGCGGTCGAGATCGTCAACTGACGATGGACGGATGACGAACGACGAAAGCAACTGCCACTACTTTCGTCATTCGTCCATCGTCTTTCGTCCAAACAATGCGCCGCTATCACTTCATCCAGGTTGATGTCTTCACCGACACACCCTTCGGCGGCAATCAACTCGCCGTATTCACCGACGCACGCGGGCTGAGCACTGATGAAATGCAAACGCTTGCGCGTGAGATGAATTATTCCGAGAGCGTGTTTGTTCTGCCCCCCGAAATACGGGGGGCAGACAAACGCATCCGCATCTTCACACCGACGTATGAGATGCCGATGGCGGGTCATCCAACCGTGGGCACGACGTTTGTGCTGGCGCAGCGCGGCGAGATCACTGGCGCGGAAGCGACGCTGCAACTCAACCTCGGCCCGACGCCGGTGAGCGTTGAGCGCAACCCCGACGGCTCGCCGCGCTTTGTGTGGATGGCGCACCGCGCGCCGGAGTTTGGCACCACGCGCGCTGACCGCGACCGGGTGGCCGCCGCGCTCGGCATCACTGCCAACGATGTGCGCGACGACCTGCCCCTGCAAATCGTCTCGACCGGTGTGCCGTATCTGTATGTGCCGCTGCGCTCGCTCGACGCGATTGGGCGTTGCAAAGTGAATCAGCCCGCGCTGGCCGGTCTTTTTGGAGCGGAACGATGCGCCGTATACCTCTTTTCCACTGAGACCACGTCCCTCGCCGCGAGCGTGCACGCGCGCATGTTTACACCGGACGATGTTCCCGAAGACCCGGCCACCGGTTCAGCCGCCGGGCCGATGGGCGCGTACGTCGCGCGCTACAACGTGCTGCCACGCCAGCCGCACATGCGCTTCATCATCGAGCAGGGCGTGGAGATGGGCCGGCCCAGCCAGATCCACCTCGACGTGCGCACCGAGGGCGAGGCCATCAGCGGCATCCGCATCGGCGGGCAGAGCGTCATCGTCGGCGAGGGCCACATTTTCTGGAGATAGATTTCGCGCCAAGACGCAAAGACGCCAAGCCTTTCCTTTGCGCCTTGGCGTCTTTGCGCGAGGTATTGAGCCTATGACTATTCAAAGTTTTGTGGATTTGAGCCACACCATCGAGCACGGCCTTGTCACGTACAAGGGCCTGCCCGCGCCCATCATCTGCGATTACCTCAGCCGCGAGGACAGCCGCAAGAATTACGAGCCGGGCACTGAGTTTCAAATCGGCAAGATCGAGATGGTGGCGAACACCGGCACCTATCTCGATTGCCCGTTTCACCGCTATGCCGAT
>JBQTJD010000298.1:0-2820 GCA_052387475.1 Anaerolineales bacterium
CCGGTGGTCGTGCACGCCATCGTCGGTGGTGAGGAGATCATCGACGCGATGGACTTGCGCGCCTTTGGCACCCGCGCGCGCACCTGGTCGCAACGGCTCAAATATGCGTGGCGCGATTACGCGTTCACGTTCCTCGCCCTGCTCATCGCCATCGGCGCCATCCTCTTGTCCATCAACGGCTTCGACGATATTTGGATACCGCCGTTTCTAAGTGCATAAGCATAAGGCACAAGGTATAAGGCCCGAGGGTAAGCCTTGGGCCATATTCCTTGCGCCTTGCGCCCGAAGTTTGATACAGTTATCGGCGTGAATTACTACGAAATGCTCGACGTCGCGCCGTCGGCCTCGGCGGAGGAGATTAAGACGGCGTATCGCATTCAAGCGCAACTCCATCACCCCGACCGGCTGCACGGGGCGAACGAGAAAGTGCGGCAGTACGCCGAGGAGCGACTCAAAAAGATCAACGCCGCGTACACGGTGCTGAGTGACTCAACCAAGCGGCGTGATTATGATGCGCGCTTGCGCCAACGTGCGCGCTCAAACTTCGAGGAGCAGCCCGCGCCCGAACCGGATTATCGCGCACATTCACGCCGTAACCGCCAGCGCAGCGAACGCGACGCCGCTGCTGAATGGTTGCGGCAGGAGGCCGAGTTCCGTAGGGCCGAAGAATTCGTGCGCCGCCAAGAAAAGGCCGCCGCCGAGGAAGAACGCCGCCGCCGCGAGGCCGAGGAGGCCGCCTATCGCGCCGCGCGCACGCGTTTCCCGCGTACGCAACTGCAAGATAATCGCCTCGTCGTCACCTTCCGGCCCGGGCTGTGGACGCCGTTACTTCGCATCCCGGCGGGCGAGTTCCGCATGGGCAGCGATCCGCTGCGCGACGCGCGCGCGCTGCCCGCCGAACGCCCGCAGCACACCATCCGCCTGAGCGAATCTTTCATCAGCCAGTTCCCTATCACCAACGAGCAATATCAGACTTACTTGCATGCCGCGCAGCCCGATCTGCAACACACCTTTGAGGCGGATAAAGCGCAGCACCCGGTCGGCAACGTCTCGTGGGATGATGCGCTGGCGTTTTGCAACTGGCTCACTGGTCCCGGCTGGCGCTTCAGTTTGCCGACCGAGGCGCAATGGGAGAAGGCGGCGCGCGGCGCGGATGGGCGCGTGTACCCGTGGGGGGATGAGTGGGACATCTCGCGCGCCAACGCCGACGACCTGGCGGACACCACCACGCCCGTCGGCCTGTTCTCGCCGGGCGGCGACAGCGTCTTCGGCGTTGCCGAGATGAGCGGCAACGTATGGGAGTGGTGCGCGGATTGGTACGACGCGGAGGAATATGCGCACCGGCAAATCATCCGCGACCCGGTAGGCCCCACCCAGGGCGACGGAGCGGTAATCCGCGGCGGCGCATTCGACTCGACCTCGAAGCACGCGCGCTGCGCGCACCGCAATTGGCACTATCCGTTCAAGCGCCGGGCCAACATTGGCTTTCGAGTCGTGGCCGTGCCGGTGGAGAATTGATCCACTCACTTTGCGCAAAAGTGGAGTGTCATTCCTCGCCGCAAAATGCGCGGCTCGGAATGACAAATCTGGGTAACTGCGTAAGGTGAGTGATCCACGAAGCCGCACTAAGAAGCACGAAGCGGCTCGCGTCTTTACTGTTACGACTGAGTGCCTCACGCCAAGCCGCAAAATTGTCGGTTTCATTTCGCAGAGAATTCGGACCTCAGATACAGCGTCTGGTCAAAGTACACCCGCGTCCCTCGCCGCACCGAGCACAGCGTGACATCCACCGTGTGCCGGACGAAGGCGTAATGTCGCGCCGTCGTTAGCCTCACACACTGTTCGGCCTCGTGTATCCTCTCATCTGGTTCAACGCCAAACCGCCTGGCATACCAGCGCCAGACGTTCATCAATGTCTCGTCTGTCTGGTAAGCACCCGTTTGGCTCACGTATCCCTTATAGGCGGAGAGCAGGTTGAATCGCTCATTCACGACGCGCATCGCACCTGGATAACGCCAGGGGTATAGTCAGCGTTCATCGCGGCCATTAGACCCACAACCGCAAAAACTGCTATCAATCCACTGAAACTCAGTGTAGCCAAGATCAACCGTTTCATCTGGCACTCCTCCTGCTCAACTCTTGATGACCTGCCGACACTTTAGGAGCCTCGATCACAATGCCAGGAGAAACCCGGTTTCGCCTCCTCCGCAGGAGCAGAAACCGGGTTTCTGACCGTGGGAAATCCTAGCTACTTGCCATGCGCGCGCAGGTAATCCAACACGCTTTGGGAGTTGGGATCGAGGGGCCAAACCCCGGTGGGCTGGTCGAAGCTATGGGCACGCAGGTAGTCCAGCACGCTCTGCGCCGCTGGATCGATGACCACCGCCTGCATCGGGGCGGCCCGGTCGAAGCGATGCGCGCGTAGATAGTCCATCACACCCTGCGCCGCCGGGTCGAGAGCTACCGGCTCCGGCCAGACGAACTGGACGACGGTGTGCGCGCGCAGGTAATGTGTCAGGCGATGAAGTTGAGGCGGCAGCGAATTCACCCTGCCCATGACGGGCGTGGAGCTGGCTGGCGTTGCTACGAAGCCAAGGATGGCAACAGCGGCGGCGACGAGCAGGAGGCCGAGGCTCAATCCCCAAGTTCCAATAGTGCGCGCGATGTGTTGCTGTGAGATTTGTTTGGTGGTCATAGTGTTTCTCCTTTGACGATATTGCGGTTTCCTTTTCGATTTGAAGACCGCTGATCTGCTGCCACACTAGAACTTTTCGCCCTACCCCTTTTGACCTTTCCTGCCGGAATTCCCCAACTGCTTTC